>WFQV01000376.1 GCA_015486905.1 Melioribacteraceae bacterium
AAACGAAGAAGAAATTAACAAAATTATTTATTCGGAAGGGAAGAGATTAAAAAATAAATTCACCAAACTGTAGCTGAAAATTAAGGAGTTAAAAAATGGAAAAAGCTAAAGAAATTTTAGAACTGGCAAAAAAATACGAAATGTACACGGCTGAAAATTTATCCCGTGTGGTTAAACACAAATCCCTTAGTCTGCATGAAGAAGGTATGGTTAACGAATTGAAATCAATTATGGAAGAAGCAGGTTTCGACGAAGTTAGGATTGACAAATTAGGCAACGTAATTGGAAGAATAGGCAACGGTTCTAAGTTAATCGTTATCGACGGACACATCGACATAGTTGATTTAGGAAATTTGGACAATTGGGATTTCGACCCCCTCGGCGGAGAAATTAAAGACGGATTCGTCCACGGGCGTGGAAGCGTTGACCAGAAAGGCGGTCCCATCGCCGCTGTTACAGCAGGGAAAATTCTTAAGGAAATAGGATTTCCCGAAGACGTAACACTTTTGGTTACCGGTACTGTAATGGAAGAAGACAGCGACGGTCTATGCTGGAAATATTTGGTCGAAGAAGAAAAGATTAAACCGGATGTTGTTGTGGTTACCGAACCCACGAACCTCAATATTTATAGGGGGCATCGCGGCAGGATGGAAATTGAAGTTGAATTTTTCGGACTTTCGGCACACGGCTCGGCTCCCGAACGTGGAAAGAACGCAATTTACATGGCTTCCAAAGCGGCGCTGGAAATTGAAAAACTTAACGAACACCTTGCTTACGACGAGTTCTTGGGCAAAGGAACGGTTGTTGTTTCGGAGTTCGTTTCTTCAAGTCCTTCTCTCTGCGCTGTTTCTGATTACGCCAAAATTCATTTGGACAGACGCCTTACCTGGGGTGAAGACAAGGAGCTTGCGCTAAATCAAATAAGAGAAATAGTTAAGGATATGGACGCCAAGGTTACTTTGCTTCAGTATAAAGAAACTTCCTTTACGGGATTGGAATACGGAATGGAGAAATATTACCCCACATGGAAATTGGAGGAAGACCACCCGGTAATTCGGAAGGGAATAAAAACTTATGAGGAGCTTTTCGGTGAAAAGCCAAAGGTTGATAAATGGACTTTTTCAACTAACGGAGTAACTATTAACGGACTTTATGGCATTCCGGTAATTGGTTTTGGTCCGGGCAACGAGGTGCTTGCGCACGCACCGAATGAGAAGTTACCGGTGGAACATCTGACAAAAGCCTCCGCCTTCTATGCGATGTACGTCTTAAATTTTTAATAGAACACGGATGACGCGGATTAAAAGGATTTACACGGATGATTCTTGAAAATAAAACAAGAAGAATTATTAAGTGCTTTTACGAAGTTTACAATACGCTTGGTTATGGCTTTCTCGAAAAAGTGTACGAGTCGGCTCTTTGTATTGAATTAAATAAGAACGGTTTTGTGTGTGAAAGGCAAAAGAAAATCGATGTTTATTACAAGGACAAAATGATTGGAGAATATTTTGCCGACATATTGGTTGACGGAGAAATTATTCTCGAATTAAAAGCCGTAGAGACTCTTTGCGAAGAACACGAATTTCAGCTAATTAATTATCTGAAGGCAACAAATATTGAAGTTGGTTTGCTTCTAAATTTTGGTAAGAAGCCTGAAATAAAGAGAAAGATTTTTTCTAACGAAAGGAAATCCGTGTAAATCTTTAATATCTGTGTCATCCGTGTTCTATTGTTTTTCTAAAGTCAAACGCTGTATTTCTCCAGCACATCTGGGGGGATTCTTACCGGTCGTCCGTTTTTAATTGAAATCATCGAGAAAATGGAATCTCCCTCAGCAGCAATTTTCTTGTTTTCACCTTTAAGAATCCAAAAATCAAGAAATACTTGCGCGCCTTTAGCACCGGTTATTTGTGCTCGGACGGTAACTTTGTCCCCTAATTGAATTGCTCTTTTGTAATTAATATTAATGTTCGTAGCGACCCAAGTGTAGCCTCTATCTAAAAATTCCTCCATTGACATTCCGTAATTATTTTTCATCTGTTCGTACCTTGCCGTAAGCAGGTAATCCAAATATTTTGAATAATGAACGTGGTTGTTCATATCAATATCATCCGGGCGGACGTAAATCTCCGTTTCGAAAGCCGAGTAAATTATTCCTTCATCCTTATTTGTGTTTTCCATCTTTAACCTACTATTATTTTGAACAATATTTTTTCATCACTTGCTTTTTTTATTTCCCCTTTTAGCCCCTAATTACACGAATTTTCGCCAATGTTTGTAAACTTGTAACCCTGTTATTGTTCCTTTCAACTGATTATTTTCTCCCGCTAAGCCCGAGCTAAAGCTCGTGTTTAATGAGATATCGCTCATGTGGAGCTTTGTTCAAATTATTTTGCATACATTTTTATTCGTTAATCTGTAACAAGTCTCAACCTTAACCTCAATCTTTAACAAAAAAATAACAGAACAATCATCCCTTCTGTCGCGACGAAGCCCGAACTCAGCGAGGGCGTAATCGGATCATCCAATCATCCAATCATCCAATCATCCAGTTAATTAATCCTCACGCATTTTTCATTCATAATCATTCTTGTTGGTGTCTAAAATTAGTCACGATTATTTCATTTCATGTTTTCCTTAAGCAGATTTACAGTCACCCTCGAAGGGTATTTTACCGAATGGTAAACACTGTTGTAAGCCTTTACAAAATCCTTCGGGCTTGCGTTGTAAATATCGGTAAATGTTTGAGGGTTTCTGTCGAACAGAGGGAACCAACTGCTTTGGATTTGCACCATTATTTTATGCCCTTTCAGGAACGTGTGAAAGACATCCTGCATTTGGAAAGAAACCTCTTCCACTTTGCCGGGTGTAAACGGCTGGGGATTGTCGTAACCTTTTCTGAATTTCCCTCT
>WFQV01000377.1 GCA_015486905.1 Melioribacteraceae bacterium
AGTAAAAAATTCCGTTGTAAATGCCGAACTCGTTGCTTGTGTTGGATGTCTCTCCGAAACCGTGCCCGTAAAGTGAAATAAAATTATGCGGGTAATTCCTAATGAGAGAAATTATTTTCAATCTCTTGTTTAAATTTATTTTAATTGAATTTACCGAAGCGACGGAAATGAAATTCCAACAAAATTCACCGTTAATAAATATTTTGCCAAAGTTGAAATCGTAATCAGCCGCTAATAATGAATATCGAGAGAATGCCCGGGGGCTGTTTTTTAGATCCAATTTTTTACTAAAGTTTGAATGAATGTAGAACAGTCCTACTCTGTTTTCGTTACTAAAGTAAAAATTTAAAATCGCACCGAATGTTTTGGAGTTCAGATTTTTACTCTTCGCAATTTCTTTCACTGTTCTGTGATAGCCGGAATAATCAAATGAGGAAATGGCATTGGCGCTTGAATCGTACGAAGCGGCTATTTGTCTTACGGAAACAAAACCGTCTATCTTAATGTTGGCAAGCCTTTTCTCGATGAAAGCACCCCGAAAGAATTGATTCTCAGCCGAGAGCGTGTTAGCCCAAGCATCGCGGGCGTGCCTCACAACTCCAATACTGTTACCGCTTGACTTTCCGAATGCGTAAGGGTTCCATACTCCTAACCCATGCCCGAATTCGAGTTGGTAATCGCCAAGCGTAGCATTAAAAGTGTTGAAGATATTTTTAAAGCTCAGAGAAAAAGTTTTGTAATCCCAGTAACTTTTTTCGCCGGGGTCTTTTTCGGTAATGAAATTAGCACTGAGCTTTTCGTTTAGTTTAAGATTTAATCTTTGGTAAGAATGGAGATTGTTGCCTAAATAATTAGATGTATTCTCAAGTCCGCTTTTGTTCGTTTGTGAAAATCTTGTTCGAAATTTAACTTGCAAATTTGTGCCTATTCCGCTTGAGGTTTCATTAATGGTTGTAAAATATTTTAATCTTTCAATGTCCTCTTTTGAAATATTATTTAAGTTTAGAAGCTCCGAATAATTTTTAATTTTACCGTTTGATTTTTTAAATTTCAAAATCGAACGAACTTGCCCCTCACTTAAAAAGGGTAAAGAAAAAAGTTTTTCCGTTTCTGTGTTCAAATCAATAGGGTTCTCATTTAGTTCGGTTAAAGTTTCAACAAAATTTTTGTCTTCGGGTTTGTAGTCTTCGATTATTTCTTCAAGCACTTGAGTAAAGGAGTTCAGTGAATCGGACTGAGCAAACGTATTGGAATGTAGAAACAGACAGAGAATTAAAAATATTGGAAACAGTTGTTTCATTTGTTCGTTCCCCTCCGAACTAAAGCTTCGGCTTACCAAATCGAATTAAAAGTCCCGCTTGATGTGTGAGCCCTAAAAACGGATGAGTGAAAACAGCGTAATCCAATTGAACGATAGAGTATTTAATTCCTACTCCCGCCGTGTAAGTATCCGGCTCGCTGCGAACACCAAAACGAATGAACAAAAAATTAAAAATGAGGTATTCCAATCCACCGCGAATGGAAAGCGGTTTCCTCAAATTTTTATTCGCTTCAAAATTCAAACGGACGTTAGGAAATATTTCGTAACTCAAGCCTGCCCTTATTATCCTCGAAATGGAAGAGTAATTTTTAACGTAAGATACGTTCCTAAAATTTTCCGCCGCAAAACCGAATGTCAAATTTTTCATCACCCGGTAAAGAAATCCGAAACGGAAATAAAATGCATGTGAAGTACCGTAATTTTTAATGTTGAGCGTTGAGTAAATTAAGTCAATACCGAAAAAGTATTTTTGAAATAATTTTTTCGAGTAAGAAAAATTAACGGCTGTTTCGTTGTAAAGTTTAAAACCGTATCTTTTAATTCCGAGGGAAAGGTTTCCGAATCCGAAAGGTTCCACGTAAGCTGCGTAAGCATTGGACAATTGTTTCAAGCCGAAAGGGGCAGGTGAGTAAAAGATTCCCATTTCTCTGTTGCCGATTTGAGCAATGCCTGCCGGATTATTGAAAAGAGCGAAGGCATCGTTGGAAAGTGCAACGGTAGAATTAGCCAAAGCAATTTGTCTCGCTCCGGGTTCTATCTGTGCGGAACTATTTGAACTAAACAACAGTAAAAGCGGAAATATTATTGCCCAATAATATTTCATTTTTAAATTGACTAAATAAATTCAAATTTATATTTTTAAGTGTTCTTCAACAAAAATTAAAGAGTAAAATGAAAAAGCTTCTTTTAATCATTATTTTAGCTCCCGTTTTATTATTCGGGCAAGAATTAGATGCAACCGTTACCGTAAATTACGAACAACTTGAGACTTCTGCAAAAGAAAAATTAAGCGGTTTTGCGGATGCGGTCAAAGAATATTTAAATGGTAATCGCTTTACCGACCAGGATTACCAGGACAAAATCCAATGCTCCTTCAACATTTTCTTCGTGAGCTCAGCGGGCGAAACAAAATATTCAGCCCAGGTGGTAATTACAAGTCAACGCCCTATTTACAAATCGCAAAAGAATTCTTTAATGTTTAGGGTTCAAGACGCTAAGTGGGATTTTCTATACGAGAAGAACCAAACTCTTTACTTTAATCAGGCGGAGTTTGATCCGTTAACCAGTTTCCTTGATTATTACGCGTACATTATTATCGGCATTGATGCCGATTCCTACCAACGCTTGGGCGGTTCGGATTATTTTAACAAAGCAATGGATATTGCCGTGCTTGGCGGCAACAGCTCGTTCTCAAAAGGCTGGGTGTTGGACGGAAGCAATTACAACCGCCGTGCCCTTGTAATGAATCTTACAAATGCCAGTTACCAAAAATTCAGAGAAGACTTTTTCAATTACCATTACAACGGTATTGACATTTATTCCGAGAACAAAAAATTGGCGCAACAAAATATTGTTAAGCTGATTACGGATTTAGCTCAAGTGCGGGACAAATTAGATGCTCGGTCGGTACTATTGAAAGTATTTTTCGATGCGAAGAATAGAGAGATTGTTGATTATTTAAGCGATTACCCTGACAGAGGAAAAGTTTTTGAAATTCTGAAAAAGATTGATCCCTCACATCTTTCAACTTACGAAAAGTTGATTAACTTGCAATGATTTGTCTTTTTAAAACTTTTTATTTCCCCTTTCTCTTTTTTTGAGGGAGGGGAAATTTTTTTACCGCTGCATCTAGTTAAACCGATTTGTCTCAAGGATGCGGGAATGTTAATATTTTAAAAATTATTTGCGATTTTAATTTCAATGACGGAAATCCGTAAAAGCGAAGGAATAGTATTAAAAAAAGTCAACTACGGCGACAGTAGTGTAATAGTAACTTTTTTCACCAATGAGAAAGGGAAAATAACGGGAATAAAAAAAGGCGCCCGCTCGCCACGCTCTAAGACGGGCAACATATTGGATTATTTAAATGTGGTTCAAATCGTATTTTACGAAAAGCCAAGCAGAGACGTTCAGTTTATCAGCCAAGCCTCTCTTATCAAACACTTTGCCGAAATTAAAAACAATTTGGAGAAATACAAATATGCTCTTGCGGTAATTGAATTGC
>WFQV01000378.1 GCA_015486905.1 Melioribacteraceae bacterium
AAAACGGAAAGAAGCTTACTGAAGAAGGTTAAGTTGGTTCTTGCAAAATCGAAAACCTTGCATAAATGGATGATTGGATGAGTGGATGCATGGATGATTGGATTGTCCGACTTCCTCTACATTCTGCGGGGTTCAAATTAATTTCTACCAAATCGAAAACCTTGAATGGTTGGATGAATGGATGGTCCGACTAAGCTCTCGCTGTCCCGCATTTGCGGGGGGCTACGTCGCGACAGGCTGCATTTTTGTAGCGTAGATTGCTTGCAATCTGCGCAAATTCAGTGGGAAACAATCTCTCAAATAATCAGCATTAGCTTACTGAACCGGCAGATTATTTCCCCCGAATTCTCCGGTGCGAGGCTCTCAAAACACACCAAGAATCAGCCCTCCATTCGGTAAGGGAGGGAAAGGGTAGGTTGGGAAAAATAAGGAAAGCAAAAAAACGTAACAAAACGCTTTGGAGGAAAAGACAAGCTATTTTTTTGCAGACAAATTTAAACTTGTCCAATTTACTAGAGCAGTCTATTTTGTTTCATTCAGTTTCATTCAGTTTTCTTTTCAGCCGGTTAATTTTTGCGGAGAGTTTATTTTTGTAAAAGGAGTCGTTGCTTGCTTCCGCTTCTTCCAAGTACTTTTCTGCTTGTTCGGACTTTTGCAAAAAATAATAAGAGTAGGCAGTTATTATTTGATTAGTTGTTTTGAGCCATTTCTTAAATTTGAAGTTTCCCCGTAATGCATCCTTGGCGAGGGCAATTGTCTCCGAATAATTTCTCAAGTCAAAATTGCAAAGTGCTTCTACGGTTAAAGCCTCGGCTTTCCTTTCAGCATTTTTAAATTCCTTTAAATAATTTTTAGCAGATAAAATCCCTTTGTCCAGCTGTCCGCTTTCGTAAAAGTTCCAAAGAATTTGTAAAAGAGAATCTTGCTTTGTAAAGCCGTTAGCGGAGTAGTACTCGCTGGCATAAGACGCAAAGGCATCGTCGGGAATATGCTCATTCCCTAACGAACATAATTGAAGATGGTAATGAAATTTGTTTTCGTTCCCAATCATTTTATATGCTATTGCCGCGCGGAGATTTACATAGCCCAAGAAATCTACAATACGTGTCGATTTAAAAAACTTTTCGTAATATTTAACGCCCTCGTAAAAATTATTTTGTTTGAACGAAATGTCGCCTAATAAAAAATAAGAGAAAGCAACGGTTTGAAGTAAATCCTTGTTTTTACTTTTGACAATTTGAGTCAATACTTTTTCTGCAGATTTTAAATCCTTCTCCTCAATCAGAATCAGAGCTTTGAGATATTTAAAAAGAATATTTTGCGGATATTTTTTTACGATTGGATTTACAAAGTAGGAAGCGGAATCGTAATCAGCGAGGTATTCGAGGTAAATTTTCGAAAGATGAAATGCGGCTTCGTCCTTTGAAATTAAGGATTTCTTAAATGCTCTTTTGAAAAATGAAATAGCTTTTTCCTTGTCGTAGTCCAATCCGCTTAAGCTCAAGGCTATTTTAAAAACTCCCGGTGTAAAACTCAAAGCGTAGCTAAACGTTGCCAGTCCAAGCAGTGCATCGTTAAATTTAGGATTGACCGACAGCGCCTCTTTAAAAAATGAGACTGACTTTTTAGCATCCCAAAAAGCTTGCATGCTTTTGCCCTTAGCGCTTGATTCGGCGGACTTCAGCAAGTAAGCGGAACCCATGTAATAGTAATTCCATTCTGTCTTTTCTCCCTTGTCCAATTGGGCTTGAGCTTTGTTTATTGTGAGTGTTAAATATTTGTTAAGAATAATCGCATTCTCCTCGTTTCTGTTGCCCAAATATTTCCAGAGGTAATTTCTTGCCAAAAAGTAAAATGGTTCGGGAGAATTCGGGTGAATGTTAATTTCGTCATTAAAAATTTTTTCGGCTTTTGCAAATTGCAAATCGTAAGAGAGGGAAATCCCTTTTAGTAATGTTGAATCCGGTTGAGCGGAAATTAATTTTGCAGAAAGAAATAGAAACGCAAAAATGAAAAAACGCTTAAGCATTTTTGCTTTTCTTCTCTTGCGAATATTTAACCGCTGCGGCAATAAATTCTCTGAACAAAGGATGAGCCTTTGTAGCCCTGGATTTTAGTTCCGGATGAAATTGGCAGCCAACGAACCACGGGTGCTCTTTAATTTCAATCATTTCGACTAGTTTGTTATCCGGTGATACGCCGCTGAAAACCATTCCGTTTTGTTCGAGGATATCTCTGAATTTGTTGTTTACTTCGTAACGGTGACGGTGGCGTTCGGAAATTTTTTCTTTACCGTAAGCCTTCCGTGCTTTCGTCCCTTTTTGAATTACACACGGGTAAGCGCCCAAACGCATTGTACCGCCTTTGTTTTTAATTTTTAATTGCTCCGGCATAATGTGAATTACGTTCGAACGGTTCTTTTTGAATTCCGCACTGTGTGCATTTTTAATACCGCAGACGTTACGTGCAAATTCAATTACTGCGCATTGCAAGCCGAGACAAATTCCGAAGAAAGGAACATTATTTTCACGTGCATATTTGATTACGTTGATTTTCCCTTCTATTCCTCTTTCGCCGAAGCCGCCGGGGACTAAAATGCCGTCGTATCCGGAAAGTTTTTCAGCGGGATTTTCATGCTCGAAAATTTCTGAGCTGATGTAATCCGCATTTACTTTTACATCGTTTTCCGCACCGGCGTGAATAAAAGCCTCGGAGATGCTTTTGTAAGCGTCAAGATAATCCGTGTACTTTCCGCAAACGGCAATTTTTACCTGCCCGGCAGGATTTTTAACTTTCTCTAAAAAATTTTTCCAAGAATCGAGGTTAATATTAATATCGGGAAGTTTTAATTTTTTGAGTACGAGGTGGTCAAGATTTTGCTCGTGCAGAACGATTGGCACTTCGTAAATTGTAGAGCAGTCGTAAGCTGAAATGACGTATTTGGGGGAAACATTGGTAAACAAAGCAATCTTTTCGCGCAAGGGCTGCGAAAGGGGTCTTTCGGAACGGCAAATTAAAATGTTCGGCTGAATTCCCAGCTCGAGCAAATTTTTTACGCTGTGCTGAGTCGGCTTGGTCTTCATTTCTTTAGCGGCTTTAATGAAAGGCACGAGTGTAACATGAATGTAAAGCACATTTTTCCGTCCCAATTCAAGAGACATTTGTCGGATAGCTTCGATGAAAGGGAGCCCTTCAATGTCACCTATTGTTCCGCCTATTTCGGTAATTACAATGTCGTATTTGTTTGTGTTTCCGAGGAATTTAATCCTGTGTTTTATTTCGTCGGTAATGTGTGGAATTACCTGAATTGTTGCACCTAAGTAATCGCCATGCCGTTCTTTTTTAATTACTTCGTAGTAAATTTGTCCCGTAGTGGTATTGTTAGCATTGGACATGTTAACGTTCAAAAATCTCTCGTAATGTCCCAAATCCAAATCGGTCTCCGCACCATCTTCGGTCACGTAAACTTCTCCGTGTTGGAAAGGGCTCATCGTGCCCGGATCAACATTAATGTACGGGTCAAATTTTTGAATTGTTACCGAATAGCCTCTTGATTTAAGCAGAAGTCCCAAAGAAGCGGCTGTAATTCCTTTGCCTAAAGATGAAACAACGCCCCCTGTTACAAAGATGTATTTTACTTTTTTTTTGAACTTCATCTCTCTCAATAAAAGTTAGAAATTTTAGTGTCTAAGATAAAAAAAAATCCTCTCTTCTCAATTTAGTTATGCTGATTATTTTCAAAATAAATATTTAGATTTTAACAATACAAATTTAAAATCGGTGGTAAAATAAGAAAGAAGAAACGAGAAATAAGAAATGTTTAAATGCGAGACGCCCGCCTTCGTCTGCGCTTCGCTTGACTACGTCGTGACAAGCAAGAGGTAAGACGCTAGACGTCTGCCTTCGTTTGCACTTCGCTTAACTTCTGCGCGACAAGCGAGACGCTAGTCCAATTTAGAGAACAGGGAACAGTGAACAGAGGAAAATAATTTTACTTAAGACTCGTTACTTGAGACTTAAGACTTTTAAAAATCGTGACAAAACGTTTGACTTGAAAATCAGCAAGAATCCTTTGCCACCAAGTTTAAACTTGTACCATCTTAACAGATTGCTTTAAGTTGACCAAATCACTAAATATTGCTATATTTGGTGAGTTCAATCACCAAAAACAGTAAAAATATGATTAATAGAACTTTAGTAAAAAAGATAGTTGACAGTTTCGCACTACGTAAAATAATTGTTGTTTACGGCGCAAGGCAGGTTGGAAAAACAACTTTACTTAAGCAGATTGCAGAATTGAGCGGAGGAAAAATTTTGTGGTTTAACGGTGATGAGCCTGATGTTAGAGAAATGTTTTTAAACGCAACTTCTACAAAATTGAAATCTTTAATTGGAGACTACAAATTTGTATTTATTGATGAAGCGCAAAGGATTAAAAATATCGGGTTGACATTAAAGCTAATTTATGATAACATTCCGAAAGTACAAGTTGTTGCAACCGGCTCATCTTCTTTTGACTTGTTCGATGAAATAAAAGAACCATTAACCGGCAGAAAATTGGAATTTGTCCTTTATCCGATTTTATACGGGGAAATGGTTGAGCATTTTGGAGTTGTCGAAGCTAAACGTTACCTCGATTCGATTTTAAAGTTCGGGTCATATCCTGAAATTGTTACGGATTATTCAAACGCCGAGCGATTGTTACCATTAATTGCAGATAGTTATCTTTACAAGGACTTACTTTCTTTCGAAGGTATTAAAAAACCAAACCTGTTAGTAAAAATAACGCAAGTGTTGGCGTTACAAGTTGGGAACGAGGTTTCCTACAATGAAATAGCACAGTTAGTTGGGGCTGATAAAACAACAGTCGAGAAATACATTTATTTACTTGAACAAACTTTTGTTGTTTTTAAATTGCCTGCATTGAGTAGGAATATGAGAAATGAAATTAAAAAAGGAAAGAAAATTTATTTTTGGGACGTCGGGATTAGAAATGCCATTATCTCAAATTTTTCGGAGATGAATTTGCGCCCCGATGTCGGAGCAATTTGGGAAAATTTCATTATTGCAGAAAGGTTGAAATTTATTAGATATCATGAGATTAATGTAAAATCGTATTTCTGGAGGAATGTGAATCAAAAAGAGGTTGATTACGTTGAATATAATAACAAGGAGTACTTGGCTGTTGAGTTTAAATGGAATCCGTTACGCAAGGTAAAGATTCCACGCTCGTTTTTAAGCAATTACACTAATAGCAAAACGTTATTGATTAATCCTGAAAATTTCACTGAGTTTTTAGAGTAATTGTCGTTTTAGAAAGTTCCTCTTTATTTTCAATGGCTTACGAAAATTAAGTGTCAAACTCACGAAAAAAATCCTCTCTTCTCAATTTAAGTTTGAGAATATTTTTCGGAACGTATTGAAAATTGAAAAAATATTCAGGACAACAAGAGAAACGAACGACTTGTTTGATCTTGTGTTGAATTTGTAGAGTAAAGATTTTGTTTATCTTTCAAGTAAGATTTCGTCGTTTAGCAAATAATCAATTATGTTCAAATGTAAAATTCCTTGGTTGTCTTTTGGAAAGAAATTATCTAACGACATAACATACTTCGGATAATTATCTTGAATTGCTAAGAGGGAAGAAAATTCTCGCTCAATGGTTTTTTCGGAAGCTAACAAATAGCAAACTTGAACATACGCTTTTTGGTTCTCTTTCATTATGATAAAGTCAATTTCGGCATTACCTATTTGACCTATGTAAATTTTGTAGCCTCGTTTTTTGAATTCAATGAACAAAATATTTTCAAGTAATTGATTAATATCGTCTTTATTGTAGCCGATTACAGCATGTCTTAAACCAATATCTGTTAAGTAGTATTTTTCACGTACCTCAAGTAAACGTTTTCCCTTAATGTCGTATCTGGGAACCCTTTGGATAATGAACGTATTCTCAAGATATTTGATGTAATTGTAAACAGTTTCTGTGTTTGTCCGGCGATGTTCTTTTTTTAGAAAATCAACAACACGTTTTGCCGAAAAGATTTGAGCAATATTTCCGAAGATAAAATTAATTACTTTTTCAAGAAATGCCACATTTCTAACGGAATATCTTTTTACAATATCTTTTAAAATAATGGTACTGTAAACGGAATCAAGATATTCGAATATTATTGACTTCTCCCAATTTAAATGATGGATGCCGGGTAAACCTCCGTATTTAAGAAATTCTTCAAAAAAAATGTCGTCGGATTTTTTTGAGCCACGGAAAAGGAGAAATTCCGAATAAGTAAGCGGATAAATATTTATTCGCACCGAGCGACCGCTGAGAAGCGTGGCAAATTCTTGCGACATAAGATTTGAATTTGAACCTGAAATAAAAATATCAGCCATATTTTCTGTGAAAAATGATAAAATGGCTTTTTCCCACTTGCTAATATTTTGTATTTCGTCCACAAACAAATAAAGTTTTTCCCCTACTTCTTGGTATTTTTTTTCAACATATTCGTAAAGCTGTTTATAATTCTGGATGAACTCAAACTTAATCGATTCCATATTAATGTAAACAATTCTTTTTTGTGGAATTCTTGCAGCAAGAAGTTCATTAATAAAAAGTTGCATTAAAGTGCTTTTACCCGCCCTCCTAATCCCGGTAATAATTTTTATTACCGGTTTATCCAACCACGCATTAAATTTCGATATGTAATCTTTTCTATTATACAAAAAATAATCCATACTATTAATAAAAATTTTCGTTATAACGAAAACTAATCTTTTTTAGCCAATTATTCAAAAAACTTTTTAATAAGACCACTTGCTTCGGAATTGAGAATAATTGATTATTAAAAAAGCAGATTAGATATTTTTAAAATAAAAAAGCCGCCCGTTTAGGCGGCTTTGTTTTGAAAGCACGAAATTTATTTGATTCCCGCAATTTCTTCCATCATATCCGTAGTAATGGATTTCGGTCTTTCAATCGGGTAACCGAGAGCGCGGTCCCAAATGATGTTGGTTGCAACGCCAAGGGAACGGCCGATTCCAAAGAGTACCGTGTAGAAATCGTATTCTTTGATTCCGTAATACCATTGAATAACGCCGGATTGAGCGTCAACATTCGGCCATGGATTCTTTGCTTTACCTTGCTCCTCTAAAATCGGAGGCACTACTTTGTAAAGCATATCGACATATTTGAATATCTCGTCGTCGGGTAAATGTTTGAGGCAAAATTCACGTTGTGCTTGGTAGCGCGGGTCTGTCTTTCTAAGCACTGCATGACCGAAGCCGGGTATTACCTGACCGGAGTTCAATGTATCCCAAACGAATTTTTTCATCTCTTCTTCGCTCGGTAATTTCCCTCCCATCTTGTCCATTACACCTTGAATCCAGCGTAGAACTTCCTGGTTGGCTAAGCCATGTAGCGGGCCTGCCAAACCATCTAACAATGCGGAAACCGAGTAATAAAGGTCGGAGAGAGCACTTGCAACTAAGTGACCGGTGTGAGCGCTAACGTTACCGCTCTCGTGGTCACTGTGAAGAATGAAATAAAGACGTGCTACGTCGTCATAAGGTTTGTCGATGCCCATCATGTGAGCGAAGTTACCACCCATGTCCAAATTAGGATCCGGAGGAATAATGTCGCCGT
>WFQV01000379.1 GCA_015486905.1 Melioribacteraceae bacterium
ATGCCGCCATCTTTGGTTTTGTAAACCGTCATAGTATCCCCGGTTCCACCGCAGGCAAAACCGAATTCCGAATTGAGGAAATAAAATGAAACGATATCTTTTCTTGTGCTATCAACGGTGCTCCAGCTATTTCCCCCGTCGCTTGTTCTCCTTATTCCACATTTATAATCAGGATAGATCACAGTTGATGTGTCAACAACGTAAAGTCCTTTCCAAACGGATTTAACAGTATCCTTAATTTTCCAGGTATTGCCTCCATCCGTAGTTTTAAAAACATGACTGTCTCCAAGTATCCATCCGATTTCGGAAGAAGCAAATCTAATTGTATTGAGGTTTTCATTAGAAGTAAAGGATTTCTTAATTCATTGACCTTTGACAATAAAAGGGAAAAGAATTAAAAGTATTATTAAGCTTGCTACTCTAGAACTTTTCATTTTAATCACCCCAAAATATTTAGAAAATCTTTGTTTTTAAATGTAAATAAAATAGTTTAAAAAAGGTTTGCCATTATCAAATGTAAATAAAATATTTTGAATTATTCTACGCAGATTGAAAGCTACCCCGAAAATTTTCGGGTTCGCCAATTAAACTGCGCTACAATTTAGTTTCCAAAACAGAATTCATTTTTCATATGCATGTTACCTACTGGCAATTAGGCGGCATGAATGTTTTTAATTTTTAATTGAGCTTTGCTCTTGCCCGGGTGAAAAAAGTCATTTTTTACGAGCAAAGCAAAGTAATCTGTTAAGCATTTAACGTTGGTTTGGCAATTAACAAATTGCTTCTTCCGGCTTGTTACGCATTAACAATTACCGAGAGGGAAGTAGTTATTGTGTACAAAATGGAGAGTAGCAATCTGTTTTTCTCGTATAGTTCCGGTTCGATATTCGCCTTTTTTGAATAGGACAATATATAATTAGTACAACTATTTAAATATTATACTTGACAAATAGTAGATTTTTTTTAAAGTTGCTAGTTGCTTAATTAAAATATTATTTATCTCGGAGGATGAAAATAATGTATTTCCCTCGAAGAATTCAAAATGAACTTCTTTCTCATTTAAACGAGCGCCAAATTACTGTGATTACAGGAATGAGACGAACAGGAAAAACTACGTTACTTAAATGGTTATTTGACAGAGTGAATACCCAAAACAAAATTTTTGTTGATTTTGAAAGGATGGACAATCGTGCGCTTTTCAGTGAAGCGAATTACGATAACATAATTAAGGCGCTTATCCTTCAAGGGTTAAATACAAATCAAAAGTTATTTTTGTTTTTAGACGAAATCCAACTGGTTAAAAATTTGCCAAGTGTAATAAAATATCTTTACGATAAATATGAAATAAAATTCGTTGTTACAGGCTCAAGTTCTTATTATCTGAAAAATATGTTTACCGAGTCTTTAGCCGGACGTAAAAAAATCTTTAATCTAACAACACTCGACTTTTTGGAATTTTTAACTTTCAAAGGTGTACATGCAGAGTCTCAGCCCTTCCCTTTCTCCTCGTTTTTTTCAAATGAGTTTGATAGGTTAAAGTTTTATTACAATGAATATATCGAATATGGCGGATTCCCGGAAGTAGCACTGCAAGAGAGCGCCGAAAAAAAAATTGATATTCTAAATGATATTGTAAACTCGTATATTTACGTCGATTTACAAACTCTTGCCGATATTCGAAATATCGACAATTTAAACAGGCTATTGAAATTACTTGCAAAAAGAATTGGCTCGAAACTAATAATAAATAAAATTGCCTCGCTTACAAAAATTACGCGGATTACAATCAATAACTATATTAAGTTACTGGAGAATACTTTTTTCATTAGCAGAGTTTCTGTTTATTCGAAAAATCCGGAACGTGACATTACCAAAGCAAAAAAATTATACTTTTGCGACAACGGAATAATAACTGTTTTGGGAAATGCTTCATCGGGATATAAATTTGAAAATGCGATATTTAATCAGTTGTCTAAATTCGGAACGCTGCAATATTATTCGCAAAAAAACGGGAAAGAAATTGATTTTATCTTAAATGGTGTAGCTTTTGAAGTTAAAGAAAGTCCGGATATGTTTGATTTGAAAAAACTTAGTCGTTTGGCAAATAAAATAGAAATTAAAGAATATAAGCTGATAGGCAGATATAGAGTGGAAAATTTCTCTGATTATATTTGGGGAGGCACCATAAGGTGAGGTCTTCTCAGGAACAAATTCACAGCGATATTATTAAGGTTGTTACACAGCCCGGCAAGCGATGCAATGGTTACCGCGCGGAAAAATATTGCACTTGCCGTTTCAATTGCGGATTGCACACCGATACTAATTTACGACAAGAAGAATAAAATTATTGCCGGTGTTCACTCGGGCTGGCGCGGTACGTACAAACGGATTTTAGAGAAAACAATTCGAAAAATGTTAAAGGAATTTAATTCCGACCCGCAAAATATTATTGCGTATTTAGGACCTTCGATTTGTCAAAAGCATTACGAAGTAGGGGACGAAGTGGCAAAAAAATTTACCCGGGAATTTGTGTTTGAAAAAAAAGCAGGTTGTTCTTAGACGTTGCAGGAATTAATGTAAAAATGCTTTTGGAAAACGGTGTGCCTGAAATGAATATTGAAAAATCGGAACTTTGCACTTTTGAAGCAAAAGGAATGCTACATTCCTACCGGCGTGACAAAGAAAAATCCGGAAGGGGCTTTGCAGTAATAATGATGAAAGACGAAGATGAATAACGAGAATTTGAAAATCGGTTCCGGTTACGCTTTTATCTGCCTTCTCTGGGGCTCTACCTGGTTAATGATTCGCATCGGATTGGAATCTTTAACTCCCCTTGTTGCTGCAGGTTCACGCTTTGTATTTGCTTCGGTTTTCATCTGGTTGATAATGAGGTACAGAAATGTAAAACTTCAAACGGACAAGGAGGCGGTTAAACTTTACTTGATAATGGGATTTTTTTCTTTTGTTATCCCGTTCGGTTTGGTTTACTGGGCGGAGCAGTTCATACCGTCGGGCTTGACATCTATTCTATTTGGTACCTTCCCCTTTTTTGTTGTGATTTTTTCTAAAATATTAATTCGCTCCGAGCGGGTTGGCGCGGGTAAAGTAGCAGGAATCGTAATTGGGTTTATTGGCATTTACTTGATTTACTCTGAAGACATGAACGTTAAATTAAACCAATACATTTTGGGAATGACGGTGGTTTTAATAAGTGCGGCAATGCAAGGCTGGATCACCGTATTGATTAAAATAAAGGGGAAAAGATTAAATCCGCTGTCAATGAATTTGGTCCCTCTAATTATCGCCGGCTTTACAATGTTGATTTTAGGCATATTATTTGAGAACACTTCAAAAGTGACAATAGATTCCAAGGCAGTTCTCTCAGTGCTTTACTTGGCGTTCTTCGGCACGGTGCTGACATTCACAATTTACTATTGGCTGATGAAAAGAATTAATGTAATAATTCTTTCCCTTTCGTCTTTTATTACTCCTATCATTGCTTTAATTTTAGGACACATTATTTTGAGCGAAAACTTTTCCTCCCAAGTTGTCTTCGGAAGCGGTCTGGTACTAACCGGAATTTTATTCGCTAATTTGGAAGGGCTGTTTAAATATTTTAAGAAAAGGACAAGATTCGGATGAATGTAATTAGAATTAAAAACGCAACGTTCTACGCCTATCACGGTACAATGAAGGAAGAACAATACATCGGCGGCAAGTTCGAAGCGGACGTTGATATTTACACCGATTTTTCAGAAGCAGCGGCAACGGATGATTTGAACAAGACAATTAATTACGAAAAGGTTTACCGCTTTATGAACGAGATTGTTAACGGTCACAAATATTTTTTGATTGAAACAATTGCTACCCGCTTGGCTGAAAGTCTAATTGAGCAGTTTCCTCAAATCCAAAAAATTGCCGTTAGAATTCGTAAGAACAGCGTGCCGGTTGGCGGTGTGCTCGATTATGTAGAAGCCGAAGTTGTTAAAGAAAGGGAAAAATGACAGACGTTTTTTTAAGCCTTGGCTCTAACAAAGGTGACAGACTGAAATATTTGAATGAAGCTCTAAATTTTTTGAACAGGTTGAAAAACAGCTCGGTTCAAAAAGTCGCTTCTATTTACGAAACTCTTCCTTTAGGTTTTGAAGAGCAGGAAAATTTTTACAACACGGCTGTCTTGCTTAAGACAGAACTGAATCCGTTCGAACTTCTACGACAAATAAAGGAAATTGAAAAGGAAGTCGGAAGAACCAAATCGTTCCGCTGGGGACCGCGTGAAATTGACATCGACATTCTGCTTTTTGGAAATTCGGTAATTGAAACAGAAGAGTTGACTGTCCCTCACAAATATTTGACCGAACGTGACTTTGCCATAGTTCCCCTATTGGAAATTAAGGATGATGTAATTCATCCCGTATCGAAAAAAAATTTGAGCAATTACCTTGCTTTGATTGATTCAAAGCAGATAATACATAAATTTGTGTTTTGGAAAAATAATTTTTCGGGAGAAGAAATTGTCCGACACTAATTTCATTGCAATAGAAGGCGTAATAGGAGTAGGAAAGACTTCCCTGGCGGGAAAACTTGCGGAAAAATTGAAAGCAAAGCTAATCTTGGAGGAGTTTGAAGAGAACCCCTTCCTCGAAAAATTTTACAACGATAGAAAACGTTACGCTTTTCAAACACAGATGTTCTTTCTGATTAACCGTTTCAAACAACAACAGAATCTTGGACATGAAGACCTTTTCTCCCAGTACGTTGTTTCCGATTATATCTTTGACAAGGACAGAATTTTTGCTTACCTAAATCTTTCGGAAGAAGAATTAAAACTTTACGAATCACTTTTCCCGCTGCTAAAAAGAGACTTACGCAAGTACGACTTGGTTGTTTTTCTTCAGTCAAGCGTAGATAGGCTAATGTACAATATTAAAAAGCGCGGAAGGAAATTCGAACGGAATATTACGCGGAGTTACATCGAACAGCTGAGTGAAGCTTACAACGATTTCTTCTTCAAATACAATGACACACCATTGTTAATCGTAAATACAACAGATATTGATTTCGTGAACAATGACGAAGATTTTGAAAAACTTTACAATCAAATCTTCAGAACGGACAGAGCTTTTATTGAGTACTTTAATCCTGAAGGGAAACTGAGAAATGATATTTAAATTAATTTATTACATAATTATCTTTTACCTAATTTACAAGTTAGGCAAATACGTTGTTAGACTATGGCTGCAAGGCACAAAGAAAAATTCGGAAGTTCAAGACCAATCCCCAAAAACCAAATTAAATATTAAAAAGGAAGACATTGTAGAAGCTGAGTTTGAGGACATCACGGAGGAGAAGGAGAAGGAAGGAGAAAAGAAGGATTAATGGCAAAACAGACCTTCTATTCCAGATTAACGGCTAAAATTATTAAAAGTCTTACCGCAATTGAGGAAAACCCGAGTAAAAATATCGGCAATCCGAAAGAAATTCTTGTGGTACGTCAACACAACCAGTTTGGCGATTTACTTGCCAGCGTCCCTTTGCTCAGAGCTTTAAAGGAAACCTTCCCCACGGCGAACGTCACTTTAATTGTTAGCCCGGAAAATTATTTTGCGGTAACAAAGAATGAGTACATCGACAGATATTTTATTTTTGACAAACGGAAAATATTAAATCCCTATTATTTCTTTTCGCTGTGGAAATTATTACGGAAAAAATACGACCTTGCTATTGTACCCGTCACGGTTGCAATTTCTTACACAAGCTCCTTGCTCTGCCGTTTGGCGAATGCAAAAATCAGAATAGGACCTGCTTTTTTGAGCGGGGCAAAAAACGACTTCGATTATTTCTTCGACCGCCGTGTGAGCTTAGACTGGCGTAAACATCCCGATGCCCATGTAAGCGATTTCGGCTTGGAAATACTACGCCCGTTCGGCATTAATACAAAGGACTTTACCACAAACATTGCTTTCAACGATGAAGAAATTCGGAAAGCAAAATCTTTCTTAACCGAGAAGGGAATAGCAGAAGGAAAAACTTTAATCGGGATTCATCCCGGTGCCGGTAAACCCCGCAATCGTTGGTCGATGCTTAAATTCATTAAGTTGATTCAAAAATTGAAAAAAGAATACGATGCCGAATTTATCATTACCGGGAGCAAAGCGGACATCCACGAAATTAATTTTTTAAAAGCAAACTCTCCTGTTAAATTGAACTTTTTCCTTGACCGCACAATACCCGTTTTAGCAGCAATGATTTCCCTTTGCGATTTGTTCATTACAAACGATACCGGAGTAATGCACGTTGCCGGCGCAACCGAGACCCCGCAAATTTCAATCTTCGGCCCTACCAATCCTTTTAACTGGGCGCCTCTCGGTGTTAATAAATATTTCATTCGTAAATCCGATTTGATTGACGATGTTACCGTCGAAGATGTTTTAAAACTTGCCGAAATACTTTTAAAACCTACGGCTTTGTCAGAGTAAGCGTCAGCTATGAATATTGCTGTGATTGACATCGGTTCAAATTCTTTTCACATGATTATTGTGCGAGCTAATAAAAACGGGGCTTTCTCCCCTATTGAAAGAAGGAGGAAAGTTGTTAGACTTTTACAATCGGAAGGGAAAATTAAACCGGAAGATTTTGAAAAGGGCGTTAAAACTCTAAGGGAATTCAAATCCTCTGCAGAACATTACAATGCGGAAATTGTAGCAATTGCTACAAGTGCTTTGAGAGAAGCTGAGAATAGAAGGGAATTTTTAAATGCGGTTAGAAAAGAAGCGGGAATTGAAATTGAAGTAATTGACGGTAAAAAAGAAGCCGAGTTGGTTTTCTTAGGCGCAACATTTCCTTTCAACAGGCAAAATAAAAATATTTTGAATATAGACATCGGCGGCGGAAGCACTGAAATTACCATCGGTAAAATGGGCAAAATCCTTTTGGCTGAAAGCCTTAATTTGGGCGCAGTGAGATTGACAAAAATGTTTTGCGAAGATTCTATTGTGAACGAGGAACGATTAAACAGATGTACAAATTACCTAAGAAATGCGCTAAAAGATATTGCCCCGGAGGTTAATGAGACCGGTTTCGAACAATGCTTTGGTTCGGGTGGTACCGTTGTTTCTCTCGGTTTAATGATAGCCGCAAATAAAGGAATTAAGTTTAGAAAATTTGAGAATATTTCCGGGTTTGAATTTTCGGTAACGGATTTAAGGGAAATTGCCTCGTTAATTTTTTCCAAATCAACTCCGGAAGAAAGAGCAAAGATCAAAATGTTGGACAAAGAGCGAGCGGATATTATCCCCGCAGGAGCGAAAATTCTAACGGAAATTTTTGATTTGTTGAAAATTAAAAAAATGTCTGTCTCATTACAAGGCTTAAAGGAAGGTGCTCTTTACGACTATTTGAAAAAAAATTGAGAACTAAAAAGTACTCGTATTTGCAAACGGGATTGTCAAAAAGCCAAATTCCGTTATTGTGAGGAGTGAAGAGACGTGGAAATCTGACGAATAAACCGGATTGTTTGATTGCATGGATGCATGGGTGGATGTTTGGATGGTCCGACTA
>WFQV01000380.1 GCA_015486905.1 Melioribacteraceae bacterium
ATCTCAATATTCGTCGAGCCGGTAATGGTAGAGCCTTTCGGCGTTGTGGAAAAAGTAAATTCAATTTCTTCGGTAAAACCGATTCTTCAAGCCGTAATGCCTCTGCCTGAATTTTGGGAGAAGTACCGTAAGGAATCTCTTTACAAGACTCCCTTATTCCGCAAGCCGGAGGAGCCGGCTGTAGTAATTTCAAAAATGCTTTTCTATTCCGAAAAACAAAAAACCTTACGGAGGAACAGAAAAGAATATTTGAGCTTAATGTCAAAAATTGCTGTCCGCGAAAAAATTAGCGGCGAACGTTTTCTTGCTCCGAAAGAAACGAGAAAAATTTTAACGCATTTAAATTTCCCGGTTGTGGACGAACAATTTTTAACTCTTTCGGAATTTAAAAATATTGGCGATGACGTCTTTCCCCTTGTGTTAAAAGGCTTTGCCAAAGGCGTAACGCACAAGACCGAATTTAAAGGTGTACGGTTGAACATCCAAAACAAAAAAGAACTTTTTGAGGCGGCGGAATCGATTAAAAAATCTTTTGCTTCACAAGGGAAAGAGATTGAATATTTTGTATTGCAGCCGTTCCGCAAATTGGAAAGCGAACTTTTAATTGGTGCTTCGCGCGATGCCTCGTTCGGTCCCATCGTTATGTTCGGTAGCGGAGGCAAATATGTGGAAATACTTAACGATGTTGCAATCCGCTCGGCTATTCTTAGCGATGCGGACGCAGATGAGATTATCGCCGCTACAAAAATCGGAAAAATACTTTTAGGTGTCAGAGGTGAAAATGCAGTTGGCACGAAACCGCTGAAGGAAATTTTAAAGAAGACCGCTTTGCTGATGATTGAAAACCCGCAAATAACCGAAGTGGATTTTAACCCCGTAGGCTTAAGCCACGGAGAGTTCAAAATAATTGACGCTCGAATAAAGACGTTTGATATTTAGAATTTTCCCCAAAGTTTAACGTTACGCTTCAAGCGGATTGAATGTAACTCGAAAAGTTGTACCACCTTCTTTTTGAGTGTCCACATTAACCTCGGCATTTATTATTTCGCAATATTTTTTTACCAAAGTCAATCCGAGACCCATTCCTTGATATTGCCGAGTAGAGCCTTCGGATTCCTGTGAGAAGGGTGCAAACATTTTCTTAATAAACTCTTTTGAAATGCCGATTCCCGTGTCGGTAATTTCAATGTACAGTCTATCCGCCTCGTCGCGCCCGACGTTAATTTCCACTTTGCCCTCGTTGGTAAATTTAATTGCATTGTCAATCAGGTTCTCTGCAATTTTTGTTACCGCAGTAAAATCGGACTTCAGTAAAGTATTGTCAGTATTTTTTAACAATTTAATTTTCAAGCCTTTTTTTAGAGCGCTTTCTTTTTTCTCGTAGTAAATTGTAAAAAGCACGTCAGCGTAAATGTCGAACTCTCTTATTTGCGGCGAATAATAATCCAACTCCATTTCCGTGAGGTTCAAAATTAAATCTACCGTGCGCTCCAATCTCCTACTACCGTTTTTAATGGTTTCAATTTCCAATTTATGCTGCTCTTTAAATTCCTCGTCCAACTCTTCTTCAAGTAGAGCGAGATAATTAATAATAATATTCAAAGGTGTTCTCATTTCGTGGGATACTTGTGCTACAAACTCGGTCTTCAATTTATCCGCCGCTTCGGCTTTCTTACGCGCAAGTATCATCAGCTCTTCGCTCTTTTTCTTTTCGGTAATATCGTAAATGTAACCCTGAACCGCAGGTTGTCCTTCGAGTGTAATGGACTGCCCGAGTACCAGCACGTCAATTATTGAGCCGTCTTTTTTTACAAATTTTCCCTCCAAACCTGTTACTTTTTTCCCGCCGGTAAACAACTCTTCCAATCTTTCTTTCGCAACTTGGTAAAAACTATCATCGACAAAATCCAAAACCGGTTTGTCGATTATTTCATCCACGCTATCGTATCCGAAAGTGGTAGCGAGAGCTTGATTGGCAAAAACAATTTTCCCTTCCCGAAGGATTACTATTCCCACCGGCGAAAGAGCGATGAGTTTGCGGTACTTCTCCTCGTTCCTTCTCAATGTTTCTTCCGCCTTCTTTATTTCAGTTAAATCCCGAAAGAAAACTTGTACTTCGTTTGGATGAGTTTTCTTTGCACTAATTTCAACGGGGATTTTGCCTCCGTCACTTTTTAACAATTCCCTTTCCATCGTAAGCATTTCACCAATCTTTAGGTCGGAATAATGCGGCGGTTTTACTTTAAGTTCTTCCTTTGCAAAAAAGTTAGTTATATGTAAATTTAATATTTTCTCTTTTTCGTAACCGGTGAGTTTAAGGAATTTTTTATTTGCGTCAACCAAATTCCCTTTTTTATTTAAGATTATTATTCCGGTTAAAGCATCGTTAAATAATCTGTGAAATTTCTCTTCGCTTTCACTCAAACGCTTAAAGTTTTTTTTCTTTTCCGTAACGTCTCGAATAAAAAGGCAAACAATAACTTTCCCATTACTTGTGATAGGATGCCCCTCTACTTCTACATAAAGAGGTTTGCCTTTAAATGTAAGAATTTTGCTTTCTCTAAACGGTGCAACTTCTCCTTTCTCCACAATGGATTTCATTCTTTGTTTGATTTTTTCACGTTCTTCCTCCGGCACTAAAAACAGAACGTTCTTTTTTAGGATTTCTTCTTCCGTTGTCTCTAAAAGTTTAATCGATGCTTTATTTGCGTAAACTATTTTGCCGTTGTCATGCAGAATAATTGCTTCGGGAGATGTCTCCAAAAGAACGTTGTTGAGCAACAAACTTTCTTCCTGTTCTTTGGTTTTCTTTCCCACTTTTTCTTTGAGATATTCATTCTGCTTTCTTAAACTTTCGTTAAGTCTGATATTTTCAATTCTCAATCTGAGTAAATCCAATGCGCTTTGCACTGCAATCATTTTTTTTCTTAACCGTGCAAGATCGTCTTTTGAAGTAACCAGAAAGAAAAATTCTTTCGGCTCATGGAAATCTACGGCTACCGCCAAGCAGTAAGCGGGTTTAAAATTTTCGTTGTTGAATTTAATTATTATTTCCGAATCACCGTCTAAAATTTTCCTAATAAAAACTCCCTCGGCGGAAAATAAT
>WFQV01000381.1 GCA_015486905.1 Melioribacteraceae bacterium
AAACTTGTGCTGTTACCTCAATATGTTTTTAATAAAAATAATATTGCAAGTGGAAAATTTTATTTAATCGATAAAGCGAGAATTTTGAATTATTTAAACGGTAAAGATACTTTAGCGATAAAACCGCAGAGTGTGAAAGTAAAAACAGATGGTTTGGAAGAATTCGGCCGCTACGGCTCGGGTTGCGAGGCGATTGCCTTCGATGACGATACATGTTACTTGTCGGTTGAAATAAATGATTATTCAAGCACGAATGCAATTTTAATTAAAGGCTATTTTAACGGAACGAAATTTGTTTTTAATCCCGCAACTGAAATTCAGGTAAAGTCACAAACAGGCATTCCGAATATTTCCGAGGAAGCACTTTCTTTGACGCCCGAAAATGTCTTTACAATTCACGAAGCTAACGGTAAAAATGTAAATAAAAATCCTATGTCACATTTTTATGGCCGAAAGTTGAATTTTATTTCCGAGATTCCTATGCCGCACATTGAGTACAGAATTACCGATGCTACTTATTTGGATACTGCTGATAATTTTTGGGTAATAAATTATTTTTTCCCAGGCGATGCTCATGATTTAAAACCTGCCAATGATGAAATAGCTAAAAAGTTCGGGCTTGGCAAAACTCATTTAAAAGCGAAAAGAGTTGAAAGATTGTTAGAACTTCATTTTTCAAAAAAGAAAATTACATTAGTTAACCGTTCACCCCTTTACCTCAAACTCAATCTAAAAGAAGATGCCAGAAATTGGGAAGGTATTGCTAAGCTGGACGACAAGGGATTTTTGCTGATTACGGATACTTACCCGCGGACTATTTTCGGCTTCGTGAGCTTTTGATTAAATAAACACTCGAGATTAAAAACAATCCGCCGGCGATTTTAAAACTTTACCGAAATCGGTACAGGTTTAAAATCGGTGGCAAAAATAAAAAAGAAGAAACGAGAAATAAGAAATAGTTAAACGCGAGACGCAAGAGGTAAGACGCTAGACAAGTCCGCCTTCGTCTGCTCTATCCCGAATTTGCGGAAGACTACGGCGCGACAGGTCCGAATTCGCCTTCGCTATGCTCAGGCTACGCCGTGACAGGTTGGGTGGTTTTTTCTGCCAATTTTAAAATTCCCCTCTTTCAAGAGGGGTGGCTCCCGACTAATCCTGACTTGTCGGGATTAGTCGGGAGACGGGGTGTTGAAAAATTAGAACTTTTAACTTCGCCAAACTTGCTTTACTTCGATACCTTCGGCATCGTCTTATTTTTTTTGCAGTTTTCTTCTTCTGACATTCGACCCCTTCGGGGGTCGCTGTTAAGTATCTTTTTAAGTAAACAGAACTTTTAATTCTTTCCTAAAATAGATGTACATGTGAACACTGAAGAGTTTACCCCGCAAAATGCAGGGGATTCAAGTTATTTCCTATCAACCCGAAAACTCTGCTCACAATTCTTAGGTTTCAAACTGAGGGTGTAGAAAACAAAAAATAGTAACAAAATGTTTAACGGCAAAAAGGAATAAAATTTTTTTGCCACCAAATTTAAACTTGTACCGTAAAAAGCCGTAATTTTTTTATCGTCGAGATTCAGCTGAATCTTGACTTTCAAAAATCATTCAAATATATTTGTAAGCTATGTAAAAAATATTATCTCGATTTTGGAGGAACAGTAAGTGAAGCAGGAAAAAATAACAAGATTTATTAAGTCTGCGGATGTTGAGAAGAATTGGTACGTAGTTGATGCTAAGGATCAAGTGCTCGGTCGTTTGGCTGCCAAAATAGCTATGGTTATTAGGGGAAAGCACAAAGCGGAATTTACCCCTAATATGGACAATGGTGATTTTGTTGTGGTTATTAACGCCGACAAAGTAAGACTAACCGGTAAAAGGACCGGGATGAAAACATACATCAGGCACTCGGGTTATCCAGGCGGTCAGAAAGTTACGACTTTTCAAGAGATGATGGACAAGAATCCTGAGTTTGTAATCCGCCATGCGGTAAAAGGCATGCTTCCGAAAAATCGCCTCGGAAGAAAAATGATAAATCATTTGAAAGTTTACACTGGGGAAAATCATCCCCATGTGGCACAAAAACCGGAACCTTTAAGTTTTTAATTGGAGTTTTGAATGGCAGATAAAATATTTGTCGGTAGAAGAAAAAATTCTGTAGCCCGTGTTTATTTAAGAAGCGGCTCAGGTAATGTTAACGTAAATAAAAAAGAATTCGAAAAATATTTCCCGATAAAAGAGAATCGCGACAGTATTGAGCTTCCCTTGAAACTCACTGAAACCTTGGGTAAATACGATATTTACGCAAACGTTAAAGGAGGGGGTACAACGGGTCAAGCCGAGGCAATCAGATTAGGCATTGCAAGAGCGTTGGTTGACATTAACCCCGACTTTAGGAACGTTCTCAAACCCGAAGGCCTGTTGCGTAGGGACCCGAGAATGGTTGAACGTAAAAAGTACGGACAGCCGAAAGCTCGTAAAAGATTTCAATTTTCCAAAAGATAATTTTCTTTTCGCGGATTTTGAACTCTTTAAATTAACAGTTGTCGCTTTTTTAAGCGGCACATTTTTTAAAACAATCATACTTTCAGATCCATTGCCTGTGTCCCGGAGAAATGGGATGGAAAATGGAGAAGAAGAAAGTAGAAGAAAAACAGGAGAAACATTATGTCGAACATTGACTTAAAGCAATTAATTCAAGCAGGCGCCCACTTTGGGCACTTAACCCGCCGTTGGAATCCCAAAATGAAACCTTACATCTTTATGGAAAGGAAAGGGATTCACATTATCGATTTAAAGAAAACAATCAAAGCCATGGAAACAGCCGCACAGGCTATTTCGGAACTCACGGCCACCGGTGCGACCGTTCTTTTTGTAGGGACTAAAAAGCAAGCGAAAAGCATCATCGCAGCAGAAGGAAGGCGTTCGGGGATGAACTGGGTTAGCGAACGTTGGCTCGGCGGTATGCTGACAAACTTTCAAACAATTCGTAAAAGCATTAAGAGAATGCAAAACATCGAAAAGATGGAGACGGACGGAACGTTTGAAAAAATTACAAAGAAAGAGCAGTTGAGACTTTCGCGCGAGAAGGACAAACTTAGGAAAATCCTGGAAGGCGTTGAGAATATGAGAAAACTTCCGGGTGCTCTTTTTATTGTTGACATTAAAAAAGAAGCTATTGCGGTAAACGAAGCTTTGAGGCTTAATATTCCTATCTTTGCTATTGTTGATACAAACTGCGACCCTGACCCGATTAACTATATTATTCCGGCTAACGATGACGCCGGAAGTACGATTGAATTGATTACCAAGTACATTGCCGATGCAATAATAGAAGGTGCGGAAAAGTACAAAGAAATTGCCGCCGAACAGAAGGCTGAGGAAGAAAGGGAGAAAAAGGAAAAAGAAGAACATAAAGAGACCAAGAAAAAAGGCGGCAAGACGAGAGTCCGGAGAGTGAAGTTTGACTCCAAAGGCGGAAAAAAAGTTGAGAAAGAAGAAATAATTGTGAAAGATGAGGAAAAAGCCGAAGAGAAAACCGGCGACAAAGCCGAGTCCGCCGAACCCGAAGACAAAACCGCTAAGAAGAAAAAGTCGGAAAATACTGAGGAAGTAAAATCTGAAGAGAAAACGGAAGAGACCGAAGCCGAAGAAACAAAGCCCGAAGAAAAAACCGACGAGACCAAAGTAGCAGAAGTGAAAGAAACGGAAGAAACTAAATCGGAAACAACCACCGAAGAACCTGCTAAGGAAGAAAAACCTGATGAGAAAAAACCCGTAGATGAAACCGAGCAGAAAAAAACGGAAGAAGAAAAATCTTCCGAACAAAGCGAAACCGA
Source organism: Melioribacteraceae bacterium (assembly GCA_015486905.1). Classification (GTDB taxonomy): domain Bacteria; phylum Bacteroidota; class Ignavibacteria; order Ignavibacteriales; family Melioribacteraceae; genus WFQV01. The sequence continues at coordinate 3,836 of WFQV01000381.1, forward strand.
AGAAGACAATAAAGAATAATTGAAATAAGAGGAAAATAGAATATGAATATTTCAGCAAAAGATGTAAAAGCCTTGCGGGATAAAACCGGCGCAGGGATGATGGATTGTAAAAAAGCCTTGACGGAAGCCGAAGGCGACTTCGACAAAGCAATTGAAATCCTTCGTAAGAAAGGCGCTTCGGTAGCAGCAAAACGCGCTGAAAGAGCCGCTAACGAAGGTATAGTTGTTACAAGAATTTTTAACGATGGAAATTCCGGTGCTATCGTTGAAGTTAATTGCGAAACAGATTTTGTGGCAAAGAGTAACGATTTTATCGATTTTGCCAATTTGGTTACCAATGCCGTTGTGGAATCGAAACCGGAAAACGTGGAAACTCTTTTAAGTACCGAGTTCAAGGGCAAAAAGATTTCGGATGCTTTAAACGATGTGATTGGGAAAATCGGTGAGAAAATTGAAATATCACGGTTTGCAATTGTAGATGCCGAAAACGGATTGATTGTCGATTACGTTCACCACGGCTCAAAGTTGGGCGTCCTTGTTCTTGCTGAAAATATAGGTAGCAAGTATAAAGATGAGCTTGCCGCAATGTTGAAAGATGTTGCAATGCAAGTTGCAGCAATGAGTCCACGCTTCGTCTCACGAGAGGAAGTACCTGAGGATGTAATCAGCAAGGAAAAAGAAATTTACATGGAAGTCGCCCGCAAAGAAGGTAAACCGGAGCAAATCCTCGATAGGATTGCTACGGGTAAATTGAATAAATTTTACCAGGAAACCTGCCTGCTTGAACAGGCTTTTGTAAAAGACAATACCAAGACCGTAGGACAGTTGGTAGATGAGTTTAATAAGGCTCATTCGGCGGATGTTAAACTGAAGTCTTTCAAACGTTTCCATTTAAGCGACGAAAACAAAGCGTAAACGAAAATATTTTCGGAATGTAAAATGTCAGACACTTTTGAATTTACGCTTTTGCTCGTTAAGCCCTTTATTGACGGGGATATTTCTTAATTGTTTAATTAGAAAGGTCTTATTTTTTAATAAGACCTTTTTTTTTATTAAATTGGAGAGGTATGATGAAAGAAGATTTGAAATATAAAAGAATACTATTAAAACTTAGTGGCGAATCATTAATGGGCGATCAAGGTTTCGGTATTGCGCCCGAAATGTTGACATTTTTTGCCGGAGAAATTAAAAAAATTTACGAGATTGGAGTTGAAGTAGGAATAGTTATCGGTGGCGGCAATATTTACCGCGGCTTACATGCCGATACACACGGGATTGACCGTGTAACCGGTGATCAAATGGGAATGCTTGCCACGATAATTAATGCTTTGGCTTTACAAACAGCTTGTGAGAGAGCCGGGATTTACACGCGTTTAATGACTGCAATTAAAATGGAAGAGATAGCCGAGCCTTTCATTCGACGTAGAGCAATCCGCCATTTGGAGAAGGGAAGAGTCGTTATCTTCGGTGCCGGAACCGGCAGCCCTTATTTTAGTACGGATACCGCCGCTTCACTGCGCGCTATTGAAATTGAAGCCGATGCTGTTTTTAAAGGTACACGTGTCAAAGGTGTTTATGATTCCGACCCGGAAAAAAATCCCGAGGCAAAATTCTTCGAGGAAATTTCTTATTTGGATGTCCTTAAGAAAAACCTAAAAGTAATGGACTTAACGGCAATCAGCCTTTGTAAAGAGAACGACTTGCCGATTATCGTTTTCAATATGAACGAAAAAGACAATTTGCTTAGAGTTGTAAAAGGTGAATCGGTAGGTACTTCGGTAGGTAATTTGGAAGTTAAACTAAAATAAATTTAAGGTGAAAATATGACGAACCCAATAGTCAAAGATGCAAAATACCGGATGGGTAAATCCGTGGAAGCTTTCAGGGAAGAGATAGCAAAAATTCGTACTGGCAAAGCTACAACGGCATTGCTTGACGGAATTAAAGTAAACTATTACGGCAACCCCACTCCTTTAAACCAAATGGCTAATTTGACGGTATTGGATCCGCATACGCTTTCTATTACTCCTTGGGATAAATCTACCATACACGATATTGACAAAGCAATTCAAAGTGCGGATTTGGGACTGAACCCTATTAACGACGGGACAAATATTAAAGTACCCATTCCCCCCTTGACGGAAGAAAGGAGAAGAGAGCTGGTAAAATTGGTTAAAAAATATGCCGAAGATGCCAAAATTGCCATTAGAAACGTTCGCCGCGATGCAAATGAACATCTTAAAAAATCGGAAAAGAACAAAGAAATTTCCGAAGATGAAAGGGACGACCTTTTGGACGAAGTTCAAAAACTAACCGACGAGCATACTAAAGAAATTGATGAAATTACTAGCCAAAAAGAAAATGAAATAATGGAGGTTTAGTAAAATCAAGCCGTTTCAATGGAAACGGTTTTTTATTAACTGATTCAAAAAGTAGAATGACGAGGAATAAAAAATGAGTATTTCAAAACAAGAATCATTGGACTATCATAGCCGAGGAAGACGAGGTAAGATAGAAGTAAAAGCTACCAAACCTTGCTTTACTTCCCGAGAGCTTGCAATGGCTTACACACCTGGCGTTGCCGAGCCTTGTAGGGAAATCGAGAAGAACCCGGACGATGTTTACACTTACACTGCAAAAGGAAATCTCGTTGCTGTTGTTTCAAACGGCACGGCAGTTCTGGGATTGGGAAATATCGGTCCGCTCGCAGGTAAACCCGTAATGGAAGGTAAAGGAGTGTTATTTAAAAGATTTGCCGACATCGATGTGTTTGATATTGAACTTAAAACGGAAAACCCGGATGAAATTATCCGTACCGTACAATTGTTAGAACCTACATTCGGCGGAGTTAATCTGGAGGACATTAAAGCACCGGAGTGTTTTTACATTGAAGAAGAGCTTAAAAAGACAATGAACATCCCTGTTTTTCACGACGACCAGCATGGCACGGCTATTATTTCCGCTGCGGCATTGCTGAACGCCCTTGAAATTGCAGGCAAAAAATTGGAGGATGCACGTCTCGTTGTCTCCGGCGCCGGCGCTGCCGCCGTTGCTTGCACAAAGCTCTACATTACAGCAGGGCTTAAGAAAGAGAACGTTGCTATGTTCGATTCCAAGGGACACATTAATACTGCCAGAGAAGATTTGAACAAATACAAGCAGCAATTTGCTACGGAGAAAAGATACGGTTCCATTGCCGAAGCTCTGAAAGGAGCGGACATTTTCGTGGGCGTTTCCGTCGGCGGATTATTAACCAAGGAAATGATTAGATCAATGGCGGATAATCCGATTGTATTTGCAATGGCAAATCCTGACCCTGAAATTACTTACGAAGATGCAACTTCGGCACGTGAAGATGTTATTATGGCTACGGGCAGAAGCGATTACCCCAACCAAGTAAACAATGTGCTCGGCTTCCCGTTTATTTTCAGAGGAGCTTTGGACGTACGTGCAACGGCAATTAACGAAGAAATGAAATTAGCCGCCGTAAAGGCTTTGGCTGATTTGGCTAAAGAAAAAGTTCCCGAATCCGTATTCTCCGCTTACGGTGGAAAAGAATTCTCATTCGGGCGCGACTACATTATCCCCAAACCTTTTGACCCGCGTGTGCTCTGGAACGTTGCACCTGCAGTTGCCAAAGCCGCTATCGATTCGGGCGTGGCAAGAGTAAAAATAACCGACTGGGATGCTTACAGAGAAGAACTTAAGGAGCGTTTGGGACTTTCCGAACAGGTAACGCGTGTAATGATTCACAAAGCAAAACAATCGCCGAAGAAAGTAGTTTACGCTGAAGGTGAGGAAGAAAAAATTATTCGCGCCGCACATTCGGTTTACAAGGATAAAATCGGTCTTCCTATTCTCTTAGGAAATGAAGACGTCGTGAAAGCCAAGATTGAAGAAACCGGACTTCCTTTGGAAGAATTTGAAATTGTGGACCCGTTGAAATCCGACAAGGCGAAAATTTACGCAGAGCAATTCTTTGAAATACGGAAAAGGAAAGGAATTACTCTTCACGAAGCAATTGAACGGATGAAGATTAACAATTACTTCGGTGCAATGATGGTTAAGAACGGCGATGCCCATGCTTTAATCAGCGGTTTAACCTCACACTATCCCGATACTATTCGCCCGGCGCTTCATTGCATCGGCGTTAAAGAAGGCGTTAGCGTGGTCTCGGGACTTTACATTGTAATAGTTCAGAGAAGAGTTTTCTTCTTTGCCGATACTACGGTGAACGTGAGACCCAGTGCCGAAGCATTAGCCGAGATTGCAATTTCCGCTGCGGATGCAGTTCACGATTTTGACATTACTCCGAAAGTTGCAATGCTTTCTTTCAGTAACTTCGGAAGCGTGCGCCAGCCGGAAGCTATCGAAGTAATGAAAGCCGTTGACATAGTTAAGCAGAAACGACCGGACATTATTATCGACGGCGAAATGCAAGCTGACACCGCTGTGGTTCCTGAAATCGCGGAAAAGGAATTTCCTTTCAGTGCAATTAAAGGGGACGCTAACGTTCTGATATTCCCCGATTTGAACTCGGGAAATATTTCTTACAAATTATTCGAACGTTTAACGGATGCTACGGTTATCGGCCCAATTCTTATGGGAATGAAAAAACCCGTACATGTGCTTCAACGAGGAGCAACGGTTGACGATATTATTAATATGTCGGCAATTGCAGTAGTGGAAGCTAAGAGGAAATAAATTGTAAACCCGTCCCGACTTTTGCCGGGGCGGGATTTGTTTGGAGGCAAAAGTTTTTTCGAAAGTTTAATTGTTCCCCTGGAATAAGAATTCAATAATAATAAATTGAGGAGAAGAAAAATGACAAGAATAGTAGATGTTGCCGCAAGAGAAATACTTGATTCACGCGGTAACCCGACGGTTGAAGTAGAAGTGCTTTTAAGCTCTGGTTTTAAAGGAAGAGCCGCAATTCCGAGCGGAGCTTCAACGGGAGAGCACGAAGCCGTTGAACTTCGTGACGGTGACCCGGAACGTTACGGCGGTAAGGGAGTTAAAAAAGCCGTTAACTTTGTGAACAATCAAATAGCGGAACAGTTGGTGGATTTTGACGTTACCGAGCAGGTGGCAATTGACAATTTCTTAATTGAGTTGGATGGTACAAAGAACAAAAGCAAATTCGGAGCAAATGCAATTCTAGGAGTTTCCCTTGCTTGTGCAAAAGCTGCCGCCGAAGCTTTGGGTTTGCCTCTTTACCGCTACATCGGCGGAACAAATGCAAAAATTCTTCCCGTCCCCCAGATGAATATCTTAAACGGCGGTAAGCACGCGGATAATACGGTTGACATTCAGGAATTTTTGATTGTCCCTCACGGAGCGCCTACTTTTGCCGAAGCATTACGAATGGGCGTGGAGACTTTTCACACACTTAAAAATGTTCTTCACGAGAAAGGTTACAATACCACCGTTGGCGACGAAGGAGGCTTTGCACCTAACCTTAAATCTGCCGAGGAGGTTTTGGACTTTATTGTAACGGCAATCGAGAAAGCCGGCTACAAACCGGGAGACCAAATAGGAATTGCGCTTGACCCTGCCGCAAGTGAAATGTACATTAAAGATAAAGGCGTTTACCAATTCTTTAAATCGGACAAATCTGAACATTCTTCCGACGATATGATTAAAATGTACGAAGAGTTGGTAGCTAAATATCCTATCGTTTCTTTGGAAGACGGTCTTGCCGAGGATGATTGGGAAGGTTGGAAAAATCTAAACAACGCTTTGGGCGGTAAGATTCAAATAGTCGGCGACGATATTTTTGTTACCAATACCGAACGCCTTGCTAAGGGAATTGAAATGGGAATAGCTAATTCCATTTTAATTAAACTGAACCAAATAGGCACATTGACAGAAACGCTGGACACAATCGAAATGGCTAAGAACGCCGGCTATACAAATGTAATCAGTCACCGTTCCGGCGAAACGGAAGATACAACCATTGCCGATTTTGCAGTGGCTACGAACGTAGGACAAATTAAAACCGGCTCGGGAAGCCGTACCGATAGAATTGCCAAGTACAATCAATTATTAAGGATTGAAGAAGAACTGGACACAACCGCAATCTTTCCGGGATTGACAGCTCTGAATTACAACGGTTGAAATTAAACGGGAGGTGTTTAAAAAGTAAGCATGTCATTTCGAACCCCGATTTATCGGGGTGAGAAATCTTTGAAAACATTGCAACCCTGCCTGCCGGTAGGCAGGTTCAAAAGATTTCTCCCCCGCCAAGGCGGGGGCGAAATGACAATTTAAAACTTTTTGGACGACTCCCCTATTGTGCCGAAATGAAAAAGAAATTTTTTAAATATTTCCTTTTGATTGCCGTCCCTATTTTAATTTCATCTTGCGCCTCCGTGAATGTCCCTTCGAAAGCAGAAGAACTTGCCTCTCTTTTTAAAAAAAATCCTTACTATTCGAATCCAAGATTTGTTGAAGGTATTCTCGTTACAAAAATAAAAAGAATTGCCAACACACGGGATTCGGGAAATACTCCTCCCGCAGTTTTGATTTGGAGTTCCAATATTAAAAATTCCTACAATCAGAAAATAGTTAATGAGGTAGCGTATTCTTTACCCCCTACCGATGTTTTTACGGAGGAGGAAAACGGCAACGAAATTGCATTTTGGGATTTGACAAAAGCATTAGAAGAAAACGACAGTTTGAAAATCATCAGAAGTTTTTCTGCCGTTACTTTCGATTATCAAATAAAACCTGACGGAAAGGAAGTATTAAAATATTGGAATTCGATTTCAGATTCTTTAATGAATTTTTACACTAAACCCGAACCGTTTTTAGAGCAAACAAAAGCAATGAAAGATACGGTGGCGGAAATTGTGAATGGTTTGAATAATCCTTTGGATAAAGCAGAGAAGATTTTCAGTTGGGTTCGTAAAACAATGCATTACGTTTACCCGCTTACAAAACGGGGCGCTGAGGAGGCTTTCATTTCACGAAGTGGAGATTGCGGCCAATATTCGGCACTTTTTATTTCCTTGTGCAGAATAGCAGGAATTCCGGCAAGGCAGAAATCCGGCTTTCACTTTACAACTGAGAATAAAGGCTCTCACGTGTGGTCGGAAATTTACTTGCCTCCCTACGGCTGGGTTCCCGTTGACGCAACACACAAGGACGGCTTCGGTAAAATCCACAACGATGTTATTTCAGCTTCCACAGGAATGAACATTCCTTTAAAACACGCACCTGCCTGGGCAAATTATTCCAACTCGGAAGTGGAAAACGGCAGAACGGATTTTATGCAAATGTGTACCTCCGCTTTCCGTGGGGTTAATGTTAAAATATCTACAAACAGATTTGTTGAAAAATCTGTAACGCTGGATTAAAAGTTTGTACAGGTTCCCCGCTGTAATTTTAGCTCTGATAATTTCCAAAAGTATTTGCAAAGAGGCGGTAATTTTCTTATTTTACATTAATAAACAATCCCCGGGAACAATGAATGATGCCGTTGCTTAATAAGAAAAATATTTTATTTTCTTCCCTAATTGTTTTACTGATAATAGCAGGTTGCTCAACGCTGCCCAAACCACGCACTTGGTTAATACACAAGCCGGTGTTTGCTTATCCCCTTGAGGCTCAAAAACGCGGATTGGAAGGAAGAGTACTCGTAATTTTACATGTTAAACCTAACGGTAAAGTTGACACGGTAATTGTGAGAAAATCATCCGAGTACAAAATATTGGACGATGCCGCGGTGAGTTTTGCAAGTAAATTTTTCTACCGTCCTTTTAAGTCTGAAGGGAATGTGGGAATATGGTTGAACGTGCCTATTGTTTTTAAGCAAAGAGTTGTAAAGGAAAAGAGCTTTGTGGGCAAGGTTTGGAAGTCCGAGAAAACCAGATTCACAGATAAAATTTCGGGACGCGAAATTACTCGCTGGACGACAAACAAATACAATGATTATCTTCTTGAATCGGGAGAGAATCCATTTGTAAGTAAAAATCAAATTATTGTTGTTTCGGACAGGGGAGGGACGGAAAACCTGTTTTTATTGAATTTAATTGACGGTTCGTTGCTGCAGATGACCAATGAAAAAGAGAATGTAACGAATGTAGTTCGTCCGCCGGCTCTTGAAACGCTCTGGTACAGAGCGGGCAAAAAAATACATTTGCTAAATACAAGGACACTTCAAAACGACGTAATTTTAAATGGAGATTCAATTCGGGTAAATTCCTTTACCGTCACGGCGGATGGTAAGTACTTGTTATTTTCTTC
>WFQV01000382.1 GCA_015486905.1 Melioribacteraceae bacterium
CCGTTTTGCCCCCGATATTCTTGAACAATCTCGCCTTCAAGTTTGCCAAAGGCAGTAATAGTAGTCTCTCCGTCAAAATAGGAAGCAGTACAAATAAACGAAGCTTTGTGCGGCGGGGGAAACTTTTCCAATTCTTTCAACAACTTTTGATTATTGGATTCGTAAGTAGCATCCTCACCGGAATAACGAGCGGAGAACACGCCCGGTGCACCGTTAAGCTGTTCAACCGTTAAACCGCTGTCGTCTCCTACTGCCGGTATATTAAAAAAACCGAAAACTTTGCGGACTTTAATCAACGAATTTTCTTTGAAAGTCTCGCCATACTCAATAATATCGGGGACAATGGAAAAATCGTTAAGTGAAAGAAGTTCAACGTTCGTATCTGCAAATATTTCCCTTACTTCTTTCAACTTGTGTGCATTACCGGTAGCAAAAATAATCTTCTTCAATTTTCTAACCGATTCTTTTTAGTGATGATTTTAATTCTTCTTTGCCTTTTACGAAAATTTCATTCTCATCGTAAACAAGTGATTTCCCTTTTTGAACCACTTCCCTACCTTCAACAAAAACATATTCTACGTTGTCCCGATTGGCGGAGTAAACAATATTTGAGTAAATATTTGCATCTTCGTCCAGTAACCCGACATTCGGTTTCTGTAAATTTAACAGAACCAAATCGGCTTTCTTACCTTCTGCAATACTCCCCGTTTCATCGTCGATGTGCAATGCTTTTGCACCTTCAATGGTTGCAAGGCGAAATGTTGTAAGCGCATCCATTACCGTTGCAGAATGAATCGGCTTTTGAATTAAAGCGGCAAGGCGCATCTCCGTGAATATATTCAAATTATTGTTGCACGGTGCGCCGTCGGCTCCCAAAGAAACGGAGATGCCGCTGTTCAAGTACCTTGGAATGTTTGCTATTCCCGAGCCCAACTTCAAATTTGCCGAAGGGCAATGTGCAATTCTTGTTTTCGTCTCTTTTAATAATTCAACTTCCTTATCGTTAACGTGAATTCCGTGAGCCATTAAAGTGTTCTCACCAAGTGCGCCGATAGAATTAAAATACTCAATATTCTCCATTCCCGTTAATCTTCTAACTTCCTCTATTTCACCTTTGTTTTCAGAAGCATGAGTGTGGAACATAGAGCCTTCAAAATCCTTCACAATCTCCGTTGTCTCTTTTAAAAGTTCTTCGCTGCAGGAAAGAACAAAGCGCGGCGCAAAGGCATATCTGATCCTCCCCTCCTCCGTATTATGGAAAGCCTCCGCCAGTTCAATAGAACTTACAATGCTATCTTTTGTCGATTCTTTGAAATTCGGTAACAAGTCGTTCCTATCCACCATACATTTGCCGGCAAAAGCACGTATTCCGGAATTTATTAACTCTTCAAAAATCACTTCCTCGTGACGAATTGTCCCCATATCCATTATTGTTGTTGTGCCGCTGTGAAAAATTTCATTAATGCCGAGCTTTGCAGAAACTCTCAAGGACTCTTTCGAATGGGCGTTCTCCATTGGAAAAATCTTTTCCTTTAGCCAGTCCAAAAGTTCCAAATCGTCCGCTAACCCGCGGAACAAAGTTTGACAAAGGTGAACGTGTGTTTGAACGAAACCGGGAATTAACGTCAAATTTGTTACATCGATTATCTCCCCTTCGAATGTGTACTTGTTAAATTCGTTTGCTTTGTAAATTTTTTTAATCCGTCCGTCTTGAACTTCAACCGCACCGCCACGAATTATTTCGTTCGTCTCGTTAACGGTAACTATTTCCTTTGGAATAATTAAAAATTTATTTTTCATCATCTCTCTCCTCAATTAAATCTTCCATTTGTTCAAAAGCGTAACGCAGATGCGGGATTACAATGGAGCCGCCGACAATAAGTGTAATATTGAAAGTTTCGTAGAACTCCGATTTTGTAGCTCCTTCCTGAACGGCTCTGTCAATGTGGTAAAGTATGCAATCGTCACAGCGCAGAACCATCGAAGCCACCAAACCCATTAGCTCTTTCGTCTTTGCGTTTATTGCACCTTCGATGTAAGCTTTGTTGTCCAACGCAAAAAATTTTTTGAAATCTCTAAAGCCCGAGTTAAGAATTTTGTCGTTCATCTCGGCTCTGTATTTTTTGAATTCCGTTACGTGTTTTGACATTAAAACCTCTCTAATTCTTTTTTCAAATATTTCCCTGTTAAACTTCCGGGCTTGTCAGCCACTTCTTCCGGTGTGCCTTTTGCAATTACCTCTCCGCCGTGTTCGCCACCGCCGGGACCCAAATCAATAATGTAATCGGCAACTTTAATCACGTCGAGATTGTGTTCCACAATAATAACCGTATTTCCTTTGTCAACCAATTTATTTAAAACATTTAACAAAGCCTTAACATCTTCGAAATGCAAACCGGTGGTCGGTTCGTCAAGGACGTAAAGCGTTCTGCCGGTACTTACTTTACTGAGTTCCGTCGCTAATTTTATTCTTTGCGCCTCACCGCCGGAAAGGGTCGGCGCTTGCTGTCCCAATTTAACGTAACCCATTCCAACGTCGTACAAAGCCTGCAGCTTTCTTTTGATTCTCGGGAACTCGTCGAAAAATTCCAACGCTTCGGCAACGGTCATCTCAAGGACGTCTGCAATCGACTTTGTTTTAAAAAGGACTTCCAAAGTTTCCTGATTGTAACGCTTCCCCTTACATTCTTCGCAAACCACAAATACGTCAGGAAGAAAATTCATTTCAATCTTTTTAACTCCGGCGCCCCTGCAAACTTCGCAACGACCGCCTTTAACATTAAAGCTGAATCTTCCGGGAGTGTAACCGCGCACTTTTGATTCCGGCAGCTGCGCGTAAAGGTCGCGAATAAAAGTGAATAAACTTGTGTAAGTTGCAGGATTCGAACGCGGGGTTCTTCCTATCGGAGACTGGTCAATTTCGATTACTTTATCGACATTCTCAAGCCCTTTAATTTCTTTGTATTTCAAAGGGACTACCTTCGAGTTGTAGAATTTTTTCATTAAAATTCTTACAAGCGTGTCGTTAACAAGAGTTGATTTCCCCGAACCGCTAACACCCGTAACGGCTGTGAATGTTCCCAACGGTATTTTGACATTTATTTTTTTTAGATTATTTCCTTCTGCTCCTATTATTTGAATTGACTTCCCGTTCCCTTTTCTCCTTTCGGTAGGAATCTCAATTCGCTTCACGTCCTTCAAATATTGAACGGTGAGGGATTTTCCCTCGTAACCGTTTTTCAAAATTTTCTTGGTAAAATCCGCTACGCAGATTTTTCCGCCGTGTTCGCCGGCACCGGGTCCCAAATCGATAATAAAATCAGCGCTTTCGATGGTCTCACGGTCGTGTTCCACAACAATAATAGTGTTCCCGAGTTTCTTCAAATTTCTAAGTGAATTAATCAATTTAATATTATCGCTTTGATGAAGACCGATGCTCGGTTCGTCCAATACGTAAAGCACACCGGCAAGCTGGGAACCAATCTGCGTTGCAAGTCTTATCCTTTGGGTCTCACCGCCGGAAAGGGTTTTTGCGGAACGGTTAAGCGTAAGATAACTAAGACCAACGTTCAGTAAAAAGTCCAGCCGTTCTTTTATTTCTTTAACTATTTGCTTTGCAATTATTTCTTCGCGGTCTGAGAATTTTAAATTCTCAAAAAATTCACGAGCTTTTTCAATCGACAAATTCGAAACCTCGGCAATATTCTTCCCGGCAATTTTAACCGAAAGGGATTCCTTACGCAGCCTTTGCCCGTTGCACGCGGGACAAGTTTTAGTACGCATGAAAGATTCCGCCCATTCCCGTACCTTGCTTGAAGAAGTGTTTTCGTAATAATGTTTAATGTAATTGAAGACCCCGTGAAATCTGTGCCTGTAAGATATTAATCCACCCTTCGAATATTGGTATTCAATAAATATCTTTTCTTTACTGCCGTTCATTAAAACGTCAATCTGCTGCTCGGTTAAATCCTTCAGTTTGGTGTCCAGGTCAAAACCGAAATGCTTCGCCGCTCCTTTTATTTGTTGAAAGACCCAAATATTTCTCGGTTTTCCGAGGGGAGCCAAGCCACCTTCGTTAATGGATTTGTTCCAATCCGGTACCACAAGGTCGATGTCTATCTCATTTGTCTCACCGAGTCCGTTGCACACGGGACACATTCCGTAGGGAGAATTAAACGAGAATGAATTGGGCGCCAACTCGGGGTAACTAACGCCGCAATTCGGGCATGCTAATTTCCGGCTAAACATCTGCTCGTTTTCTCCGTCGGAAACTATTACGTTGCCGGAACCGTAATTCAAAGCTACTTCCAAGGATTCTCTAATTCTTATTCTCGATTTCTCTTCTGCCTTCACCCTATCGATAACTATTTCAATGTTGTGAATTTTGTAACGGTCAACTCTCATTCCGGGTTCAAGCCGTAAAATTTCGCCGTCAACACGAACACGCACAAAACCGTCGCGCATAATTCCTTCAAACAATTCTCTGTAATGCCCCTTGCGCCCCTTAACAACCGGTGAAAGAATGATTATTCTTCTGCCGGAAAATTTCTCAAATATTTTTGTCAATATTTGCTCGCTCGATTGCTTTTCAATCGGCGTACCGCATACATAGCAGAAAGGCTTTCCGACCTTTGCATAAAGCAGACGGAGGTAATCGTAAATTTCGGTTATTGTACCTACCGTAGAGCGGGGATTATTCCCGGACGATTTTTGTTCGATGGAAATTGCCGGGCTGAGTCCCTCAATTAAGTCCACGTCCGGCTTCTCAAGCATATCTAAAAATTGACGGGCGTAAACGCTTAGCGATTCAATGTAACGCCTTTGACCCTCGGCGTAAATGGTGTCGAAAGCAAGAGAAGATTTCCCCGAACCGGACAAACCGGTAATTACAACAAAAGAATCCCTCGGAATCTCTACGTCGATGTTCTTTAAATTGTGCTCCCGTGCACCTTTTATTATTATTTTGTTACTGCTCATTCGTGATGATTTATTTAAAATTAAACTTTAATTTTACCAACAGACTAAATCAAAATCAATTATATTTTAAAAATTTTTCAAACTATTTTTTATTGTTCATTATTTTTGTGAAGTTTAAGAATAAAATTCATTTAAATTAAAATTGTCTTCAATGGAAAAAATCATTACGATAAAGTCAAAGAGCGAAAGCAAATACAAAGAGAAAGGCTCGGTTTTCATCGGAAAGGCTTACCCCGTTTATTCAGAAGACAAAGCGGAAGGAATTCTTGCTTCCGTTAGAAAAGAGTTTTACGACGCTACACATCACTGCTTTGCTTACAAATTAATTAACAATGTCGAAAAATATTCCGATGACGGCGAGCCAACCGGTACGGCGGGGATAAGAATACTCAATGCAATCTCACATTTTGAAATCACAAATGTCTTGATTGTCGTAGTAAGATATTTCGGCGGTGTTAAACTCGGAGTAGGACCGCTGGGCAAAGCTTATTACACGGCGGCATTTCAATGCCTTGAAACAGCTGAGAAAATTGAATTAACAAAACACAAAGAAATTAAAATTAAATTTAATTACGATGATTCGGGTAAAGTTCATCACATCTTAAATATTTACGAACCTAAAGAAATTCAAAACGGTTACGAGAATAATAAAGCCGTAATTACCGCAAAAATTCAATCCGACCAAGCCGAAAACTTTACTAAAGAAATTTTAAACGCCACTAAAAATAAATCTGAAGTTTTAATCGAACAATCCGAATTTCTTTTGTGAGTTGGAGTGTTTTGCGTTCGAGATAAAGCCGCGAATGCACGAAGGTACAGTTTTAAATTTGGTGGCAAAATTTTCTCTATTAGAATGGTATTAACACACGCATAATTGAACTCCTAATAACCCCGAATAAAATCCGGGGAAAAAGGATGAAATAAAAAGAACTTGAAATTTTTCTTATTTTTCTTTGACATAGATTTTAAATCTTTAGCAACGGTTTATACCGTAATAATATAAAAACCGGATACTCTACCCACAATCATTTGTGCCGCATACTATCTTACTCTTAATTTCAGCTTCCTGTATTTATGGAAAGACATCTTATTTAAGTTTGATATTTTAATCCTTTATTACATTTTTTTGTATCTTTAAATAAATAAATGGAGAATATTGTGCGTGATAATCTCATTAAATTTATAATTAAAATTTCAAACAAAAGCAATGCATTCGATTTGTTGGAAGAGTTTATAAGAGAAATTGATAAAGATATGTTAAAAGAAAATTTAATTGAATGCGGAATAATGCCTGAAATGTTTTCACACGATAGTTCTAATGAAAAATTATGGGCAAAATACTCCGATATAATATTATCTCACGCACTTAATTATTTAAATATTAATTCAAAAGTACTGGCAGCGCGTGGAAATTCTGCAGATGTTTATGGTGAAACTGAAGAATACTCTCTGGTAGCAGACGCAAAAACATTTCGGTTATCTCGCACAGCAAAAAATCAAAAAGATTTTAAAGTGAATGCCTTAGACAGTTGGAGACAAAACAACAATTTTTCTCTTCTTGTGTCCCCACTTATTCAATATCCATCCCGTAAGAGCCAGATATATCGACAAGCTATTGAAAAAAATGTGACTCTTCTTTCATATACTCATTTATATTTTTTATTGGAGCATCACAATGATCAAAACCTAAAACCTCTATTCGAAATTGGCAATGAATTGAATGAATCATTGAATGATAATGAAAAAGAAAAAGCAAGTAATTATTGGAATAATATTGATAAAACTGTTTGTGATATTTTAAACAGAGACGAAAAAGATTTAGATTATTTTAAGCAACTTGAAATAGAAAAAACAGTCGAGATTGGCAATGAAGGAATAAGGTACTGGGAAAACAAAATTAATGAAATACGAAATCTTTCAAAGGAAGAAGCAATTGAACTATTAATAAAATCCGAAAAAATTGAAACAAAAATAAATACAATAAGAAAAAGCCTAACAAGGATTGGAGATAATGAATGATAAATATTTAAATAAAATTATTAATGATGATTGTTCTAATCATTTGGCTAATCTTGATGATGAAAGCATTGACTTGTTTCTATCTGATATTCCCTACGGAATTAATTTAGATGACTGGGATGTTTTGCACAATAATACTAATTCCGCATTACTTGGTCACTCTCCGGCTCAGATTGGTAAGTCCGCATTTAAAAGACGTGGTAAACCAATTAATGGCTGGGCAAAGTCAGATAGAAATATAGGTTTGGAATATCAGAACTGGTGTGAATCTTGGTCTAAGAAAATTTATCCTAAAATGAAAAAAGGATCATTTCTATTTGTATTTGGTGCACGAAGAACCATTCATAGAGTTATTAATGCATTTGAAAATACCGGCTTTTTATTAAAAGACGTCCTTGCATGGAAAAAGAAATCGGCTCATCATAGAGCACAACGAGTTAGCAATATTTTTGAAAATCGCGGACTAACTGACGAAGCAAAAAAATGGGAAGGTTGGCGATTAGGTAACTTAGCACCTATTTTTGAACCAATTGCTTGGTTTATGAAACCTTACAAAATTGGCAGTACTATCACCGATAATATTCTTGAATACGAAGTCGGGGCTATTAATCTTAAAGACTGTCAAATAAACGGTTCTAATCCAACTACCCTATTGGAGTTTTCATTTTCAAAAAATGAAGTTAAAATTCACGAAGCACAAAAACCATTAGAGCTTATTAAATTCTTAATCAAATTAACTACCAAGGAAAATCAAATAGTATTGGATCCTTTTATTGGTAGCGGAACTACTGCAGTTGCCGCAAAATTATTGAAAAGGAATTTTATTGGTTTTGAGATAAATCATGTTTATTATGAACAAGCAATTAATAGGCTTGATAATTACAAAGATTATGATTATTTATCAAATAAAGTAGAACCTTCCGGTCAAATGATTCTATTTGATAGGAAAGAGGAGTATAACGAATAAACAGTTTATGTCACATAATTTCCAATCCCTTTTAAACTCAAAACTAACAGGAGCGCCTATGCGCCCCTTCTTTCTACTCCTTCGGAATTTCCAATCCCACGTAGCGCGTTGTGCCGTCGCTGTAAATTACTTTTAGCAAAATAGCAGAACCTTTGCTTTTAGACACAAACGAATCGAAATCGGCAACGGATTTTATCTTTTTCTTATTTACTTCCGCAATCAAAACTCCCGGGGCTAATTTTTGGTCGTCCGCTTTGCTAAACTGTTCAACCTTGTCAATCATTACGCCGGATTCAATTTTAAACTTTGCCAGTTCTTCGTCCGTAGCATTTCTTACGGTCAATCCCAGACTTTTGTATTCCTTTGTTTCGCTCAGGACATTATTCTCGCCCTGCTTATTGCCATTGTCCTCAGCGATTGCAATTGCTTTCGATTCCTCACGCGGCAGCAATTTAACAGTACGTTTAATTATTTTTCCGTCTCGGTAAATTGTGAGCACAACTTTATCCCCCGCTCTGTGAGCGGCTACGTAACTTTGTAGTTCGTTTGGCATATTCACTTCGCGGTCGTTAACTTTTAAAATCACATCGCCGGGTTTAATGTCCTTTTGTGAAGCGGCACTCCCTTTCACAATTCCTTGAACCATTACGCCTTGCGGCTTTGGCAAACCGATTGCTTCCGCAGTCGAAGCGTCAACCTCGGAAATATTAACGCCTATGTATCCCCTATTGACTTTACCGCTGGCAATTAAATCCTTAGCAACGGATTTAGCCAAGTTAATGGGGATAGCAAAGCCGTAGCCGATGTAACTCGACGTAAGACCGTTGGTAGCAATAGCCGAGTTTATTCCGATTACTTCGCCATTCAGATTAACCAAAGCTCCGCCGCTGTTGCCCGGATTAATTGCGGCATCGGTTTGAATGTAATCCTCCACACCGTAGCTGTCTTGAATTAAATTTAAATTTCTCCCAACCGCGCTCACAATTCCCGCTGTTACGGTAGATGTTAATGACAACGGATTACCGATTGCCATTACCCACGTTCCCACTTTGAGTTTGTCGGAATTCCCAAGGTAAGCCACAGAAAGATTGTTAGCATCTATTTTAATAACAGCTAAATCGGTTAGAGGGTCTGTACCTATTACTTCAGCTTCAAATTCCCTCTTATCGTAAAGTCCTACGGTAACGGAAATGGCATTCTCCACTACGTGGTTGTTTGTCAAGATGTAACCGTCGGAAGTTATTATTATTCCGCTGCCCCCGCCCTTCTGTTCGAACGGGATGTTGTCTTTAAACGGAAAGAAAAATTTCAATCCTTTGTGCGGATTTCCTTTCGTCTTTTGAACAACGGAAATTTTTACAATTGAAGGAGTGACTTTTTCGGCAACTTTTACAAATGCGTCGTTAAAGGATTTTGCTTGCGGACTTAAAGCTGTAATCGGTTTTTCTTTTGAACCTATTTCCACTTGGCTATAAGAAGGCCGCACCCAGCCGAAACCGGAAGCTAATGCAATACCGAAGACCACGCCTATTATTATTAAGGAAAACGTTCCTATTAAGTTTCTTTTCATTTCAACCTCTTTATTTTAATAAAACTTTAATGATTTAATTCCTTTGAATTCAGTGTGTGTGTACATTAAAAATTTTTCGAAAAAACCAATTAACTTTTTAAGTTGAAAATCCTTGTAATTAATACTGCCTTCCTTCAACTTCAATCCGTTAAACAAATCAAAAAGTTCTTTTGAAAAAATAAAATCAAGTGAATAACTTTGCAAACATTCGCTGCACAAAACTCCTATTTCAAAATTGTAACCAACTGGCGCTTCTTCAATTTTTCTGCCGCATTTAGCGCATTCATCAAAAGTTAAATCGTAACCTATTTCCTTCAAAAAGAAAATGAAATATTTTGTAAACAGAAGCAAAGGCCGGCTGTTTTTTTCATTCATTAAATCCAATATTCTAATTGTCCCGCGGTAAAGTCTTTCGTGTTTTTCTTCCTCCACGCTAAAATGTTCAAGCAATTCAATTACTGCAAGAGCATATTTGTATTTCTCCAAATTATTTTTAATTTCTGCAAAGTGTTTGATGAGAGAGGCTTGGCTGATTAACTGAACGTCTCTGCTTGGCTTTTCGTAAAATACGATTTGAACTACATTTAAATAATCCAATATGTTGCCCGTCTTGGAGCGTGGCGAGCGGGCGCCTTTTTTTATTCCCGTTATTTTCCCTTTGTCATTGGTGAAAAAAGTTACTATTACAC
>WFQV01000383.1 GCA_015486905.1 Melioribacteraceae bacterium
TGTGTTTAATCCGTGCAAATCTGTGGATTTTCTTTCCTTTAACCACCAGCCTTCATTTCATTTCGGCGTGGCAGGCAGATAACACAGATTATCACGGATTATTTCATTCTTAATTCTTAATTGCTGCTTGCCGCGCTATGGACTGTTGGATAGTTGTATGTTTGTAGCACAGTTTGCTAAGCGTAGCGGGCAAACTGTGGCGTTTGATTTTTTTAGGGATTTTTTTTCAAATATTTGACCCCTTTTGTAGTTTGTTGTTTTTCAAACCTATCCACCCTTCCCCTCCTTCCCTTTCAAAAAGGGAAGAAGTGCGAGGCTAAAAACTATCGGAGAACAATCCCTCCCTCCTGCCTGCCGGCAGGCAGGTCGGGAAGGGAGGGAAAGGGTGTGTTGGGAAAAATAAGGAAAACAAAAAATAGTAACAAACCGCTCAAGAGGAAAAGACAAGCTAAATTTTTTTTGTCACCGAATTTAAACTTGTACCGAAAGACGCTAGACAGCTCCGCCTTTGTCTGCACTTCGCTTGGCTTTGTCGCGACAGGTCAGGCTTCGCCCTCGCTGTCCCGCATTTGCGGGTGCTACGTCGCGACAAGTTGAATGAATAGTATCCTCAATCAAATCTTCGTTTTTTTTGTCAAAATATTTTAAACTTTTGTAATAATTGAAATTGTGAAATTCGTTGGCAGCTTTGCATCACTAAGAATGAATGGAAGGTTGGATGATTGGATGACAGATAACGGGGTACAAAAATTTTTAATTCTTAATTTTTAATTCTTAATTGCGGCTTGCCGCACTATGGATTGTTGGATAGTTGTATTTTTGTAGCACAGTTTGCTAAGCGTAGCGGGCAAACTGTGGCGTTTGATTTTTTTAGGGATTTTTTTTCAAATATTTGACCCCTTTTGTATTCTGTTGTTTTTCAAAACTATCCACCCTTCCCCTCCTTCCCTTTCAAAAAGGGAAGAAGGGCGAGGCTAAAAACTATCGGAGAACAATCCCTCCCTCCTGCCTGCCGGCAGGCAGGTCGGGAAGGGAGGGAAAGAGTGTGTTGGGAAAAATAAGGAAAACAAAAAATAGTAACAAACCGCTCAAGAGGAAAAGACAAGCTAATTTTTTTTTGTCACCAAAATTAAGCTTGCACCAGAAGAGCAAGTAATGGCGGAGGAGTTTGCTCCACCATTTTGTCTAAATTATTACTAAATTCTACTATTAAAAATTAAAATTATTCCCTAAGCAAAATTTAACTAGAAATCGAGATGAAAGAATTAGAAAATAAAAGAGTTCTAATTACCGGCGCTTCAAGCGGAATAGGTAAAGCACTTGCAATTGAGTTGCTGAAAAATCAAAACGAATTAATTTTAATTTCCCGCCACAAAGCAAAAACGGAACAATACATTCAAGAAATCTTCCAAGAGGAAACACGTGCTTTTATTTACGAGTGTGACGTCCGTTTCAAAGAGAAGGTTCATGAAACTTACGAAAAGATTAAAAAAGAAACCGGAGTGCCTGACGTTGCAATTCTAAATGCCGGCGTAGGTCGGGAAATGAGTTTGACACATTTTAATTCCGCAATTGCCGAAGAAATATTCCAAACGAATTTTCTCGGTTTGGTTTATTTTACAGAACAATTATTGCCCGATTTTATTAAAACCGGCAAAGGAATTCTCGTAGGGGTTTCTTCTCTTGCAGACAATAGGGGATTTCCACGCAGCGGACTTTACACGGCAAGCAAAGCCGCAGTTTCAATCTTTTTGGAAAGTTTACGCGCCGAAGGAAAAATCAAAGGCGTTAAAATAATTACAATTAAACCCGGCTTCGTTGAAACCGCATTGACAGCACAGAACAATTGGCCGATGCCTTTTTTAATGCCTGCGGAACGAGCGGCAAAAATTATTATTAATGGAATTGCAAAAGAGAAAAGGGTAATTCGTTTCCCTCTCCCTACAGCTATTCTTTCAAGAATAATCGGAGCGATGCCCGGAAGATTTTACGAATTTGTTGCTTCAAAGTTTTGACCTTCCTATTTAAGTAGTTTACTTTAATAAGTAAAAATGTGGCTTGAATACGGCTCGAGTTCAATGAACAAGCCTATTTCCTCAACTTCCTTCGTAGAGCGAACGTACTCGATTTTATTTAACAAATCCCAAAGTTTAAATGAGCTGGGGTACTCACCCAACTCAAGCTGTATTCTGCAGCGGGATTTTACATTGCTGAAGTTAATAACTACAAGCCTCTTTTCATCCAACCACCGCCAAGACCAGACTAACATATTCTTGTAAGTTTCATCGCCCGGGCCGGCCGGTTGAGGATTCCTCATGAACCAGAACCCTTTGTGGAAAATATCATCGTTTGTGATTTTAAGTAAATTGTCGTAAAAATCGTACACATATTCAATGGGTGATTCCTCCGGCTCTCTCCCGAGCTGTACGGGGAGTTTTACTTTCTTTCCTTCAAATTGACCGTCGTTGTACAAATGCATCCCTTCGATTGCACTTATTATTATTGCCGCTGCAGCGGATTTCTTTTTACCCATTGAAACAATGGAGCGTTCCTCGTCGTGGTTTTCAATGAACCTTACAGACTTTCGGCGGTAAAATTCCTCGGCATTCAAGTGTGCCTTTATTTCATTCACATCTCCGGCGATTATTCTGTCCAACAGCTTTTTGTCGTATGTGTAGTCGAAGCCCAACTGCTGTAAGTCGTATTCCAAATCCCAGTAAGCTTCCGCAATAAAGAGAAAATCATTTCTGTAATTTTTTATTATTTCAATTGCAGTTTGCCAAAATTCGTCCTTCGGTTTGGAGAAAAATCCGCTTGAAAGAGCACCGCTCCAAGTATTCCCGAACACATTATTCATTGCAAGCATTGCCATATCGCATCGGACACCATCGGCAAATTTGGTGATTTTCAAAAGTTGGTTAATCATAAATTCACGTGCTTCCTCGGAGTAGTAATTTACTTGAGCCGTGTCCTGCCAAGCAGGGAAGAAAGGGTCTCGACCGTGAGCAAAATATTTCTCTTCATAGGGGAAGGGCTTAAAAAATGTGTAGGGGTCATCATCGAAAAAGTGCTTGTCAGCAGTAAGGAAAATTTCAGGTTTGCTTTTAAGAAGTTTTGAACCGACACTAAAATGATTAGGGACAAAGTCCAAAATTAATTTCATCCCCATTTCGTTCAATGTTTCCTTTAACTTTAGCAGGTCAAGTTCCGTTCCTAATTTTGGATTTATTTCGTAGGAATCAATTGCGTAAGGCGAACCGATTACGTCCTCCTCATGCCAATCTTTCAACGCCTTTGAATATTCGCGCATCAAACCTTCTTCGAAACAATACTGTTTAACTGCTTTTTCGTTTGTGCGCCAGATGCCCATTAACCAGATGGCATCAATGCCTTTGGCTTTTAAGTCCAGCCAATATCCGCGCGGGATATCCGAAACACGAACATCATCTCCGCCGGCAGTAAATCTCTTAATCCACACACGAGTGTTTATTTCGTAAACGTTAGGGTTCGTTCTAATCATTTTCTTCCAATTCCATTATTAATGTTTTCTTCTCCTTTCGCAATTCGTTCACTTCTTCGAGTAAGGTCCGTACTTCCGAAGGCTCTTCATTCTTGCTGATTTGTTCTTGAAGTTCTCTTAACAATTTCTCAATTATTTTCAGTTTGTACCTCTTTACCAAATCATCCGCCTCCCTTTCAATATCCCTCTCAAATTTGTTAACGCCGGAAATTTCGTCCCATTTGCGGCTTATTACCGTTTCGTTCAGAACTAATTCTCTCACAATCTCTTTTTGACTTTCGGAAGGAAGGGATTCGATTAGAGTAGAAGGATTAACTATTCCTTTTTTGTAATTCTCAAAGACCGACTCCGCAATTTCACGGTATTCCTTAGCCTTTAATTCGTCGAGCGGGATATTGTCAAAAATAAGGTCTAAAATGCTTTCCTTCCCTTCGAACAGCAGCCGAATTAATTGTTTCTCAAACGTAAGGTTGGGAGAATTCAATTCCGCCTTTCGCGGGAGGGATTCCGCATTAGGCTTTCTCAAGCTATTGATTGCATTTCTCCTTTCCCGCAGTTTTGTTTCATTTAAATATTTGTCAAGCTCCCGCTCCAACATTCTTTCACGAAGGTTAAATTTTTTGGCAATGTTTTGAATGTGTAAGTTCCTCCGCAGTTCGTCGTTAATTAATGCGGCGGTTTTCACTAATTGGCGAATAGCTTCCGTCTGCTTTGCAGGGTCATCCAACATTCCTTGCTTTTGAAATTGTTTAAGTTGAAATTCAAGGAAATTCACCGACCGATCGAGCTCTTCACGAAATTCTTCCACACCGTATTTGTTAATGAACGAATCGGGGTCTTCACCTTCGGGTAATGCAAGCATTCTAATTTCGAAATCACGCTTTAACAAAAGCTCAATACTGCGCAAAGCCGCATTCTCGCCGGCTGTGTCCGCATCGAAAAGGACAACAATGTTTTTAGTAAATCTTGAAAGCAGCTGCACTTGCTCGTCGGTTAGTGAAGTGCCTGAAGACGCCACAACGTTTTTAACCCCCGCCTGGTAAAGCGTAATTAAATCCATATAACCCTCGACGAGAATGGCTTTGTCCAATTTTCTGATTTCTTCCTTTGCGTGGTAAAGTCCGTAAAGAATTTTCCTCTTCGAGTAAATTTTAGATTCGGAGGAGTTCAGATATTTAGGTGCGTTCTCTTTTTCAGTTAATATTCTGCCGCCGAAACCAACAACTCTTCCGTTGGTTGAAAAAATCGGGTAGATTATTCTGTCCCGGAATTTATCGTAATAAGCGCCCCGCTCCTTTCTATCTAACAAGCCCAAATCCATTGCCTTTTCCAAATCGATGTTTTCTTTCTCCAAATAATTTTTTAGTGCGGACCAACTATCCGGCGAGTAACCCAATCCGAAAGCACGTTGGGTGTTTACTTTGATTTTCCTCTCAGCCAAATAACTACGAGCTACTTCACCCTCGATGCTGTTGTAAAGTTTGTCGGCAAAAAATTTTGCCGCTTGACGGTTTATCTCGTAAAGAAGTTCTATTTCGTCTTGCTTGGATTTGTCGTAACCGGATTGAGGTCGAATTTGAATACCTGCGTATTTCGCCACTTCTTCGACAGCTTCGATGTAAGAAATCTTTTCGTATTCCATTAAAAATTTAAAAACATCTCCGCCTCTGCCACAACCGAAGCAGTGAAATATTTGCTTCTCGTCATTAACCATAAACGAAGGCGTCTTTTCGCTGTGGAAGGGACAAAGTCCTTTGTAGCTTTTCCCCGATTTTTTTAACGCCACGTAATTTGAAATGAAGTCAACAATACTGACTGAATTTTTAATTTCTTCTATTTTTTCCGGCGGGATTCTCATTAATTCCTTTCGCTAAATTTTTACTATCGTTTGGTTACAATACACAATTCAAAAATAATAAAATTCAATGATGTTTTCATGAGTTTATTTTTTAGCCGCTAATTACGCGAATTTTCTTAAAGCAGTAAACACGTTGACGTTCTTTTCATTTATAGTACTAAAACCTAAATCCTTGTTTTTTTTGTAAAGAAATTAAAGAAAAACATTCCTGCATTTACATTTGTAAAAATTAGTGAAAGTTTTTAATATTCTCTAATCTTTAACTCCAAATCACAATTCTTCATTCTTAATTTTTAATTTTTAATTGCGTTTTACCGCCTTATTTAATAATTAACGAATCTTAGCCTTAACCTCAACCTCTAACCAAATAATAACAGAACAATCACCCATTCATCCATTCATCCATGCAATCAATTTATTCATCATTCATAATCATTCACTTAGATGTCTTAAATTAGTCATGTTTGTTTCATAAAAGAATTTTAAAAGCAATTAGTTCTAAGACCACGTCACACTTAGTTTTTTTTCAAAACTTCTTTTAAATATTTCCCGGTGTAAGAGCGTTTACAATTAATTATTTCTTCCGGCGTTCCGGCAAAAACAACATTCCCGCCCTTCTCCCCTGCCTCGGGTCCCAAATCAATAATGTAATCCGAATTCTTGATTACATCCAAATTGTGTTCGATAATTATTAAGGAATTATTGTTCTTTAGCAAACTTCGGAAAGCAATCAATAAATTTTTAATGTCGTCAAAGTGGAGACCTGTTGTCGGTTCGTCGAAGATGAACAAAGTCCGTTTGTTCGGTCTGTCTGCCAAAAGGTGAAGTGCAAGTTTTATACGCTGTGCTTCCCCGCCGGAAAGAGTGTTAGAGGGCTGCCCCAACTTAATGTAACCCAAACCGACTTCTTTGAGCACTCTTAAATATTTCATTATCTTCGGAGTGTCTTTAAATAATTCCGCAGCTTCGTCAACGGTCATATTCAATACGTCAACAATATTTTTACCGCGGTAAGTTATTTCGCGTACTTCCGCCTTGTAACGCGTGCCTTTGCAGTCCTCGCACTTGAGGTAAATGTCCGCCAAAAATTGCATCTCAATTTTCACGTACCCTTCACCCTGGCAAGTTTCGCATCTTCCGCCGGGTACATTAAAAGAGAAATAGCCTGGAGTATATCCCCTTGCTCTCGAATGTGGTAAGTTTGCAAAGAGCTTCCGTATTTCGTCAAACCCTTTCACGTAACTAATGGGATTCGAGCGGGGTGTTTTACCAATAGGCGACTGGTCAACTATTTCAACATGGTCGATAAAATTAAATCCTACAATATCCTTATGAGCTCCAACGTACGGCGGGTAGCTGCCCAACTTTTTCAGCAATCCGTAATAGAGAACATCATTTACCAATGTGCTTTTTCCCGAGCCGCTCACACCGGTTACAACAACAAA
>WFQV01000384.1 GCA_015486905.1 Melioribacteraceae bacterium
TGTAAAGTTTTTAATTCATAATTCAAAACTTGCCTACCGGCAGGCAGGTTCATCATTCATAATTGCGGCTTGCCGCGATAGGATTTATTAACAAAACTAAAGTATTTTTTCAACAATGTACTGATTCATAAAATCACTTCCCACAGCCAAAGAAGGTGTCTGAACGCCTGCAGTTACTTCTCCGTTATTTACTTTAACGGTTATATTTGCTGCGCTTGACGCCGTTAAGCAATAGCCGTTTATAAATCTGTATGCTTCTGTAATCGAGCCGCCTTTATCATTACTCAATTTTTCAATAATAATTGACGTTGAATTTTCCCGTTCCTTTTTACTCGGACCAAATTTACTTCTAATAACAATATTACTAAACGTTTTTTTTACGCTTTGGTTCGAAAATATTTTTTGCAATAACTTAGATAAACCTCTTAAAAAACTTAAAGCCGGAGGGAAATACATATAAACTTCAATGTTTGGTATTCCGGTAGAATAATAAGCCGAGTAAACATCAGCCCAAGGAATGGAAATGCCGTAAAACTTAAATCCGTTTTGTTTTACTGAGAACGTTTTTTCTCCAATAATAGAATCTATGATTTTTCCGTCTTTCCTAATTTTCCCGGGAACTCCGAGCATTTCGAAAGTGGTTAACCAAGTTCCTCTTGATATTCCTCCCTTTTCATTTTTTAGTCCTATTTTAATCGAAGTGGCATCGGGCATTTTCTCCCTTAGCTTTTTTGCCATGCAATCGGAAGGGACGACATCAAAACCTACGCTGGGTAAAATTACAATTCCTTTTTCTTTTGCTAACCCGTCATATAACCTGATTGATTCAAGGACGTCAATTTCGCCTTCAATATCAAGATAATTTACTTTCGCGGATAAACAAGCGTTTATCAGCTTTTCCGCAGTATATTTAAACGGTCCGGCGCAATTTAACAAAGTATTTATACCGTTTAGGTTTTCAAGGATTTTGATCTCATCATCTACAGAAAAAATACGATACTGGCAATCAAACTTCTTAGCAATTTCTTCTATGTGTTTTTTATTTCTACCGGCGAGGACAGGTTTAACATTCAGTTTTAACAAATCTTTAATGATTAATTGAGCTGTATAGCCGTTTGCGCCGTAAACCATTATTTTACTAGACATTTAGGAGCTCCTTTTACCGAATGAGATTGGAAGAATATTATTCGGGTGTTTTTCGACTTTAAAACGATTTAAAAAATATTTCATCTGATTATTTTCCTACGAAGTTTTGTCACGATTTTTATCTTCCCTAAACGAGCAAAACCAAAAATCGCGCCAAAACACTTTAGTATTTTCTCTCGTCCTACCCCCGAGCTGAAGCTCGGGGTTAATGAAATGTCGCTCATGTAGAGCTTTGTTAAAATTATTTTGTACGCTTTGTTTTTCGGTAATCTGTAACAAGTCTCAACCTTAACCTCAACCTCTAAACAAAAAATAACAGAACAATCATCCATCCTGTCACGGCGTAGTCAAGCGAAGCGCAGACGAAGTCGGACCTGTCACGGCGTAGTCAAGCGAAGCGCTGACGAAGACGGACCTGTCACGGCGTAGTCCCGATTTATCGGGACGAAGACGGACCTGTCGCGCCGAATCCCGACTTGTCGGGAGAAGGCGGATATCCAACCATCCAATCATTCAGCCATCCAACCATGCAATCAATCTAATCCTCACGCATTCATCACCTGCCTACCGCCTGCCTGCCGGTAGGCAGGGCAGGCAGGTTCATAAATAATATCATTAGCTT
The DNA here is from genome assembly GCA_015486905.1 of Melioribacteraceae bacterium. Classification (GTDB taxonomy): domain Bacteria; phylum Bacteroidota; class Ignavibacteria; order Ignavibacteriales; family Melioribacteraceae; genus WFQV01. Next base: position 1,769 of record WFQV01000384.1, read on the forward strand.
GGGTGTCTTAAACTTAGTCATATATATTTAATTTACTTTTAACAATAAATTTTGCAAGCTTTCCGTAATATAAAAAAATTTTTAATTACAGCTAATTATTTCGGGGTGAATAGTAAATTAAAGAAAAATTTCAAGCGGGGCCGACCCCGATTCATTTCATTCGTCGGGGCAAGCGAGACAAGTCTCTTGACCTATTACTAACAAAAAAGCCCTACAGTAAACTGCAAGGCTTTTTTGTTATGCGGGGCCGACGAGAATCGAACTCGCGACCTTCGGCGTGACAGGCCGACGTTCTAACCAAACTGAACTACGACCCCGTTGAAAAATTTAACAAAATTTTTAAGGGCGTCTGCAAAATTATATTTTTTTTATTTACAATGCAAGGGCTATTCCAAATTTTCCACACCGAAGCTGATGCCGACAGCAAGAGCCGCTTGTACATCTTGGTTATCAGCCGTTACCACTTTTTGTTTGGCGATAGCATCTTCAATCCTAACGCTTACAATCTCCGAGCCTTTCAGCGCTGCCATTCTTCCAAATTTTCTCTTAATTGCAAGGTTAATTGCGTAAGTGCCGAATTTGGTTGAGAGGATTCTATCGTAAGGAGTGGGGCTGCCACCGCGCTGGAGGTGTCCCAAGATTGTGTAGCGGGTTTCTAATCCGGTGTTGTCCGTTATTTTTTTAGCAACGAGTTCTCCGATTCCTCCCAACTGAATAGGGTCGGTGCGTTTTTTATCTTTAGCACGTACTACTATTTCACCGTCTTGAGGTTTTGCACCTTCGGCAACGCAAACTATGCTAAAGCGTTTGCCCATCATATGCCGGTGTAGGACTTTATCGTAAACTTTTTCCCAATCGAAGGGGAATTCGGGAAGTAGCAAAATGTCTGCTCCGCCTGCAATTCCGCCGTGAAGAGCAATCCACCCTGCATAGCGTCCCATCGTCTCAATCACCATTACCCTATGGTGAGATGATGCCGTTGTATGCAGCCTGTCTATTGCTTCCGTTACAACAAACACTGCAGAGTCGTGACCGAATGTAACATCCGTTGCTTCCAAATCGTTGTCGATTGTTTTCGGAACTCCAACGACGTTCATTCCCATATCGGCTAATTGTTTCGAGATGTGCATTGTGCCGTCACCGCCTATTGCAATAATGGCATCCAAATCCCACGCTTCATAATTTCGGATGGCTTGAGCGGAGCGGTCAACTATTTTTATTTTTCCGTCAACCTCTTCGGGCCAGTGGAAAGGGTCGCCTTTGTTTGAAGAACCGAGAATTGTTCCGCCTTGAGCTAAGATTCCGGAAACGTCTTTATTGTAAAGTTCGCGTCCTCTGCCTTCTACCAGCCCTTCAAAGCCGTCAAGAATTCCAAGTACGCTTAGTCCGTTATCATGGGCCGGTTTTGCAACGCCTCTGATTACTGCGTTCAAGCCGGGGCAATCGCCTCCTCCGGTTAGAATGCCAATCCTTTTTACTTTTTTGCCTTTTGCCATCAATGCCTCGATTTAATTTGAAAATTTCTTAAAACTTTTAAAATGCAATTTAGCATAATTTGTTAATTTTTTCTCATTTGTTTTTTCCAAAAGGGATTTTAGGAATGCTTCCGCTTCCTCGGAAGCCCCTTTGGGAAAAGTTCGATTGTTAATTATATTTTCTTCAAACCAATGTTCAAATCTTGATCTTGCTAATATGGATGCTGCTGCAACCCCGACAAATCGTTCACCTTTTGAATATTTCAGAAATTGAACTTTTGAAAAATTCACATCACTTTCTATTTCCAAGCCCTTCATGCTGAATTTGTCAGTTATTACAATTTGACATTTAACTTTGTTTAATAATTGTTTAATTACTTCAGAATGAGCCCAGCTGAGTAATTTGTTCAGATTACCAAACCGTTCATAAAGTAAATTGTATTTTGACGGAGTTAATTCCAATACAACAAATTTATTATCGACAATTTTTTCGATTTTTTTAGCGAGCGTAATTATTTCTTTCTTCGAAAGCAATTTGGAATCTTTAATTCCGATGTATTTTAATTGTTCTTTTGTAATCTTATCTACGAAAACAGCGGAAATAGTAAGGGGTCCGAAAATATCTCCTTTGCCGCTCTCATCCGTACCAATGTATTCTTTCGGCTCGTCAACCGGTGATTCAGTCGGAAAGAGATTAATTGTATCTTCAACTATCTCCTCGAGCTTTTGGTATTCAATTGAATCGGGGTTGCCTTGGACAACTTTTTTAATTCCTTTTTTGCCGAAGTAAATTTGTATTTTAAATTTTAAATTGTTTAAATTTAAATTTAATTCATAATTATATTGCTTTTTAATGATGCTTGAAACCAAGTAGCCTTGCTTACTTAACTTATTTTGTAAATTGATTGTCTCTTCTCGAGCTTTTCTTTGTAAATCAATCATAATTTTGTGAATTATTTTATATTAGTTAAATTACAATTTAAAATTTATTGGAAATATAAAATTGAAAATACTAAAAATTATTGATATACTTTTATTAACAACTCTTTTCCTAATTGTTATCTCTTGCTCTTCAAAGGACCCCGTTGTAGCTACGGTTTGTGATAGTGAAATTCATCTTTCTCAATTTCAAAAGCGTTACGAAAATTTCCTTTTATCAACAGGGGTAAAAGACAATCTCTCTGCGAGACTGGGTGTACTAAACAATATGATAAATGAAATTTTACTTTACAACTACGATGTTAATACAAACATTTTCGATGATCCGGAATATAAGAAAGAACAAGCATGGAACAAACGTGCTGCTGTATTGGCTTATTTAAAAGACCAAGAGATTTTTGCCAAAATTAATGTTACCGATAAGGAACTACGTCAGGCATATTACCGCGCGCACGTTTCAATTGCCGCAAGACATTTATTTGCAAGTACAAAAGAAGAAGCTGATAATCTTTATCAATTGTTAATGGCCGGTGCAAGTTTTAATCAATTGGCTAAGCAAGTGTTCACCGACACAACACTAAAAAACAATGGCGGTTATCTCGGCTATTTTAGTTGGGGGGATATGGACCCGGCGTTTGAGAATGCTGCTTTTTCTCTTAAAGTAGGAGAGATTTCCAAACCTGTTAAAACAGCGGAAGGCTACAGTATCATTAAAGTCGAGGATAGAAAAGAAATTCCTTTGATGACTGAAGATGATTTCCAAAAGAGGAAAAAGAATTTGGAACGCTCTATTAAAATCAGCAAAAAGCTTCCTTACGAAAGGGCATATATTGCAAAGATATTTGACAGCAACTTGTTGAAGTTCAATAATGACGGGCTGAAAGTATTATTACCGATGGTCGAAGCGCCACGACAAAGTTTGTTGGAATCCACAAAGGAGTTGAACATAGTTTCTGCTACTTACAAAGAGCACAAGTACACAGTACTCGATTTATTAAACAAATTAAAAATAATCCCAAAGTATCATCTTCTAAAAATAAATAGCCTCAGAAAGTTAAAAATTGCTATTAAAGGAATTTTAATTTCGGACATTCTCTACGATATTGCAATACAAAAAGGTTACGACCGCGTGCCTGTTGTAAAAGACATTTACCATAGTATGAAAATGATAACTTTCTTAAAATACAAAATGGACGACATTGCGCGCAGTACTTATTATCCCGACTCGGCAATTTCGGATTATTACAAGAAAAATATTTCCGTCTTTTCAAAACCTCGTAAAATGGAGGTGCGGGAAATTATTGTAAACAGCAAATCTTTGGCTGAAAACATTTACAAATGGCTATCAAAAGGTGAGGACTTCGGGAAGCTCGCACGTAAATATTCCATTCGTAAATGGAGCGCCGAGAATAACGGAATAATAAATCTTTCTCCTATTAATGATTTTGGAATGTTAAAGGACACATTGTGGAATTCCAAGATTGGGAGTTTGGTGGGACCGTTGAACATAAAAGGCGTTTACGGAATTTTCAGAGTTTTACGGAAACAAGATTCGCGCCCCATTCCTTTGGAAAATATAAAAAATCAGGTTTTAAAAAGAATGCAGCAAGACCTTAAAACCCGCACCGTGAGCGATTATTTAAAGGTGTTAAGAAATAGAAATAATGTTGAAATTTATTACAAGAATTTAAGATTTGTTAAAAGTTAAAATTTTACTTAATATTAGATATTAATTGTCAAGGAGAAAATAAATGAAGCAATTATTACTGTTATTTAGCGTAGTTGTTTTTTCCGTTTCAAGTACGTTGTTTGCCGGCACTACAGGCAAGCTAACCGGTAAAGTCACCGATAAAGAAACCGGTGAGCCGTTACCTTTCGTTAACATTACGATTGAAGGAACGATGCTTGGTGCGGCAACGGATTTAAACGGCAAATATGTAATATTGAACATTCCGCCGGGAGTTTACAACGTAAAGGCGCAATACATTGGTTACCAATCAGTACTGGTTGAGAAGGTAAGAATTTCAGTTGATTTGACAACCAGACAGGATTTCCAATTGGCCCCAACCACTGTTAAACTTGGCGAAGTGGTTGTAACCAGTGGGAAAGAGCTGATTCGTAAAGATGTAACAGCCACCGAAGCTCGCGTTACGGCGAGCCAAATTAAAAATCTTCCGGTTGCGGAACTTAGTGACGTTCTACAGTTGCAAGCGGGCGTTACCCGCGGTGCCGGAGGTGAATTTCACATCCGCGGCGGTCGTTCGTCCGAAATAGCTTACTGGGTTAACGGTATTTCAATTACCGATGCTTACGACAACAGTCAAGGAATTGAAATAGACAACAGCTCGGTACAAGAACTTCAAGTAATTAGCGGTACGTTCAATGCCGAGTACGGACAGGCAATGTCAGGAATTGTAAACACCGTTACCAAAGAAGGCGGACAAAATTATTCTGTTTTCTTCCGCACCTATTCGGGAGATTATGTAAGTAATTTTACGCGTGTTTTTAAATACATTGATCATATTAACCCATTTGCCAACTACAGTTTTGAAGGTAACTTAGGCGGTCCTCTTCCGTTCACAAATAAAAAAGTAAGATTTTTTATTAACGGGCGCTACAATTATGCCGATGGCTATCTTTACGGTTTTAGGAAATATTCCACTACGGGTCAGAAATTAGACGGTAAAGCCGTACCGATGAATTGGAGTAAACGTTGGATGGGGCAGGCGAACATCAGCTATTACGCCTCCAAATATTTTAAGTTTAATTTTGAAGGACTTTACTCCAAGAAAAATTACCAGGATTACAACCATTTCTTTAAATGGGAACCCGACGGAAATCCTTTTAAGTTCGACAATAGTTACAGTTCAACTTTTACAATGACGCACACGTTTTCTTCGTCATCTTTCTACACTTTGAAGGCATCCGTTTTTGACAGACAATTTAAATCGTATCTGTACGAAAATCCTTACGACCCGCGATATTTGCACCCCGACTCTCTTCATACCGTTGGGTATGCTTTTTCTACCAAAGGTACGGATTTGGGAAGATTTTTCCGTGAGACGCAAACGTTTGTGGGTAAAGGCGATTTTACCTCACAGGTTTCCGACCACCATCTTATCAAAACGGGTTTTGAGTTTAGGAAATTTAAAATTAACGTTGACGGCTATTCTTTGCAGCCGAAATTAAATCCCGACGGAACACCTGTTGAACCTTTTGTCCCTGCCATTCCGAAACCGGACGAGCAGAACAGGGAAGTTTACGAAGCTAAACCGGTGGAAGGTTCCGCTTACGTTCAAGACAAAATTGAGTTCCAAGATGTTATTATTAATATCGGCTTGCGTTTCGATTATTTTGACGCTAAAGGTAATGTGTTGGTTGACCCGACCGACCCCAACATTTATTTGCCTTTACGTCCCGGCTTGGATTCGCTAACTCTTGCACAGCGCAGACCTTATTTCTACAAAAAATCAACCCCGAAATACCAGTTAAGCCCGCGTCTCGGAATTGCTTATCCTATTAGCGCAAACGGGGTTGTGAGATTTTCTTACGGTCATTTCTTGCAGATACCTTCGTTCATGTACTTGTTTAATAATGCTACTTACAAAGTTCCTCTTTCCGGAGACCCCGGCAGTGTTTACGGTAACCCTGATTTAAAAGCACAAAAAACAGTGATGTACGAAATAGGATTTAAGCAAGAATTTATGAATACATTTTCTTTCGATGTAACTGCTTTTTACAGAGATATTCGAAATTGGATTACCGCAGGCACAATAATCGAAACGAGGAACGGAGTTCCTTATTCGAGATACGTAAATAAGGATTATGCAAATATTAAAGGAATTACCTTTAATTTTGACAAGAGGTTCAGCAACCATTATTCAATAAATTTTAATTATACTTATCAAGTTGCCGAGGGAAGTAACTCGCGTCCCGAGGATGAATTCTATGCACAGCGCAGCTCCCGTGAACCGGCGCTTTATCTGATTCCTCTTAACTGGGACCAACGGCATTTGTTAAATTTTAATATTTACGTTGGCGGCGATTCCTGGGGTGCAAGCCTTTTGGCTCGTTACGGAACGGGTCTGCCTTACACACCGCAAATCACACAATATTTTGCAGACCGCGGAATTACATCGGGATTCACCCGCAACAGCCGGCGCAAACCGAATCAATTCTCGATGGATTTAAGAGTTCAAAAATCTTTTAAGATTAACAAAATAAATATGACGGCATTTCTGAGAGTATTTAACTTGTTGGACAACCACGTGGTTGTTAATGTTTTTGCCGATACGGGCGATCCTGACTTTACAACCGTGGGGCAAAATATCGGAAAAGATCCCCACCGTCCGAACACAGTTCAAGAATATCTAATCAGCCCGTGGAATTACGGCGAGCCGAGAAGAGTTGAATTTGGATTTGAGTTCAATTTCTAAAAAAAGAATTTTTCAGGAGGAAATAAATGAATAAGTTTTTGAGATTTAATTTAATACTTCTTTTGATGCTTGGAACTGCTGCGTTTGCGCAAGTTTCGCACCGACACGTTCCGAGCAAGGAGCGGGGCGATGCAAGTAAACGTGCCCAAGCACAAATGGAAGGTAACAGAATTCGCACGACGGTTTTTAATTTCTGCTTTACGGGTAGAACAGGCGGGCAGTTTCCTATTTCCGTGCAAACTCCTTACGAATGGCCTAAAAATACCGGACAGGTTTATTTGGCATTACAGGCTTTGCTGATAGGAGGTGAAGTTGTTGATAGTAAAGGAGCAACGCAGCATATTATTGACGTTCCAGATTACAGAACCTCACCGCAGGGGAAATCGTGGAACATTGAACCTGTGCCCGGCTATTACAATGAAAACCGCCCCGAGCGCTCGGTGGCTAATAGTTCCGATCCGACTACTTGGCCGAAATTTTGGCCGGATAGAATGAACGACCAAGTTGACCCGGGCTGGCCTGGTTCGTGGGACGGATATTTCGGTAAAAATATTTTTAATGCCGACCAGGAAATGTTTTACCGTGCTTCGGACGACCTTTACGACCGCTATGTTAATTATTTCCCCGATTCTACCGATTTGACAAGGAAAGGAATGGGACTGTTAATTGACGTTAGAACTTTGGCTTGGTCTCAAGTGCTTGTGCAGGACGCTCTTTACATCCTTCACACAATTAAAAACGACGGAACAAAAGATATTAAAAAAGTAGGTGTTACCATTTGGTTTGCGGACTTTGTGGGAGGCAACGGCGACTCACAGGATGATATCACCGATTTCGACTTACTCGAGGATATCTTGTGGTCAAGGGATTCGGATAATAAAGCACCGGATTTTGGAAACGATCCGGTGGGAATTGTAGCCGTCTCTTTTCTGGAAACGCCGGGAAACTCTACCGATAGAATTGACAACGACGGCGACGGCGAGGCTAACAGCCCAATCGTTCCTGCTGATTGGGTGCAAGTTGAAGGACAACCGCCCAACCCCGATGCGGATATTCCGGATAACTTAATTGACGATAACGGTAACGGATTGATTGACGAAAACCAAACCGATATTGCTTTTGGCGAACAAAAGGGTGTCGGATATGCTGACCACATTGACAATAACGGTAATGCCGAGGCGGGCGCCCCGGTTGTAACGCAAGCAATGGTTGACCTTGTTAAAAATGATAAATACAAGAGATGGCCGTTAATGGATTCGTTCCAAAACGGTAAAGTTAACCTTTTAATGGTGGAGGAAGATGACATCGGTCATGCTTTTAAAGACAACATCGATAACGACGGCGATGGCGAAGATGGAAGTCCCACGGTTACACAAGCCATGATTGATTCCGCAGCTAAGGATGCTCCTTATTACCGTTACAAAGTTCCGGGAACGGATATCATTCTTTACGACGTAAAACAAGAAGACTTGGGTCATAAATACGCTGACGGAAAGGACAACGACGGCAACGGCGCTGTTGATGAGAATATGGACGAAGGAATTGACGAGATGATTGACGAGTCGCGTAGCGACGGAATTGACAATGACGGAGATTGGAACCCCTTGACGGACGATGTGGGACTTGACGGCGTTCCCAACACGGGAGATTACGGCGAAGGGGACGGCAAACCGACTTCAGGCGCAGGCACGGGCTTGCCGGGCGAACCGGACATTGACGTTACGGACGTTTCAGAAACAGACCAAATAGGTATTACAAACGCACAAAAAATTCCTGCAGGAGGATTAAACATTAATAGTGATGCTCAAATGTGGTTCGACTTTATGATTCCCGGAAAATTCTTTTCGCCTCAGCTCGGCGCACAATCCGGTGATTACGACTTGTTCGTTTCTTCGAGTTTCTTCCCTCTTAAAGCAGGACAAACCGAACCAATTTCCATTGCCGTAATGCTTGCAAATGGTCCCAAGCAGGATCCGGACGGACTGATTCGTAAGAAGGCAATTCTTCGTGAAAGGGTAAGAGTGCAAGAGACATACAACAACGATTACCAATTTGCCAATGCACCTTTAACCCCTACCCTTACGGCAATTCCGGGAGATAATAAAGTAACTCTTTATTGGGACAACGTAGCCGAGAGCTCCTTCGACCGCTACATTAATAAAATAGGCGGCAATCCGCACGATTTTGAAGGTTACAGAATTTACCGTGCCTCCGACCCGGCATTCCTTGACGCCGAAACCATTACTAACGGTTACGGTACCTTGCAATTTAAAAAGCCGATTGCAATATTCGATAAGAAAGACGGAATAATGGGTTTCGATTCGGTTGGAATTGACGGTGTGCATTATTATTTGGGGAACGATTCGGGAATTAAACACACCTTCGTGGATTCCACAGTTAAGAATGGATTCAAATATTACTACGCTCTCGTATCTTACGATTTCGGTTATCCCGAGGGGGGAATCATTCCTTCGGAATCACCGATGAGGATTTCCGTTCAACCTGACGGCAGCGTTAAAATGGGTAAAAACATTGCCGTAGTTACTCCCGAAGCCCCTGCAGCAGGTTACGTGCCTGCAACTCTCGGAAATATTCAACTACTGCAAGGTTCTACGACTGGACAAATTAGTTACAAAGTAATCGACGAAAATAAAATTAAAGACGGACACGTTTACTACATTACTTTTGAGGATACTATTAAAGCCGCAAAAAAACCAGGTGCACAGGATACTTTGACAACTAAGAATTTCACTTTAACGGATTCGACCGACAATGTGGTTCTGATTGACAAAAGCTCGAACTTCGCTCCTGATTACGAGCAACCTATTACGGACGGCTTCCGGTTAAAATTACAAAACGAAAAATTCGTTTCGCTGAATACGAAAACTTCAACGTGGACAAGCGACTCGATTCCTCCCTTTGTATTTGAGAAATTCACATTCCTGAATGTTAGCGGTGAACCCCGCCCCAACGATTACGACATCATTTTCGGAGATGTGGGGATTGACACTTCTACGGCAATGACCGTAAGCGGTTACTCTTTCCCTGCCAAACCGGTTAATTTCAAAGTTTTTAATGTGAGTGAAGATAAATTTATTAATTTCGGTTTCATGGAAGTTGACCCCTTAGGCAACGGTGACGGACGATTAACGGCAAAAGGTGCTTACAAAGATAGGATTGTATTTATGGAACAGAATACTGCCGGCGATACAGTATTTACTTGGTGGTTCTATCTTGCTAAGGATACTACCGGCGGTTATCGTTTCCCGCAGGCAGGGGATACGGCTCATGTAAGGCTTAAAAAACCATTCCTCTCGGATGACGTTTTCAGATTCGTTGCTCATTCGAGCAAGATTGACAAGGAAGAAGCAAGGAA
>WFQV01000385.1 GCA_015486905.1 Melioribacteraceae bacterium
GGAGAACAAGCGACGGGGGAAATAGCTGGAGCACCGTTGATAGCACAAGAAAAGATATCGTTTCATTTTATTTCCTCAATTCGGAATTCGGTTTTGCCTGCGGTGGAACCGGGGATACTATGACGGTTTACAAAACCAAAGATGGCGGCATCACATGGAATCAAATTGGTAACGGTCTTTTTGTAAAACATGGCTGAGACTTTGAACAAGTAAGTTTCATCGATTCACTTCAAGGTTGGGCGGCAGCTTATGGTGGTGAAATTTTCCATACGACAAATGGTGGTGTTAATTGGTCAATTCAAGATAGTACCGCAAAAACAAATCATATTCCTTTGAATTATATTCAGTTTACAACGGCGGATAGCGGTTGGGCGGTCGGCGGCATCGCAGGCAATCCTATTATTTTGAGGACTACAAATGGCGGTAATACGTGGGAAAGGATTTCTATTGGGACAAGTTGTACAACAGCAACTTTAAGGGAAATTCACATGCTCAATTCTAAAGTCGGTTTGTTTGTAGGTAATCACAACGGACCGTCTTACGTTGCTAAAACTACCGACGGTGGTGAAACATGAATGGATCAAACACCCCCTAACGAACAGATCGGATTTACCTCAATAGCAATGATAAATAAAAAGGTGGGGTATTTAATCGGTGAGGAAGGCAGATTTTACAAAACAGATAATGGCGGTATTACCGGTGTTACAAAAAATAATCACAATATTTTTACTCAATTTTCTCTTAGCCAAAATTACCCGAATCCGTTTCACCCCAATGGAGGTAACCCTACAACTAATATAAACTATTCAATTCCGGCGGTAGGGAAAGCTCACGAGTTGTCCGTACATTTATCGGTGTACGATGTTTTAGGACGTAAAGTCACTGACCTCGTAAACAAAGCCCAAAGTCCAGGGAATTATTCGGTGAAATTTAACGCGGAAAATCTACCAAACGGAATTTATTTTTATAGATTACAAAGTGGTAATTTTACTGAAACAAGGAAGATGATTCTTTTGAAATAATGCAAAAGCCTATGGTGGTAAGCCGGAATTTTTAATGTTTAATTGTTTGCAGTTCAGAAATTTAGAGGAAAAGTGACTAACACGATTTAACCAAGCTTCACCTATGTGTTAGGGAAATTATTTAAATAGATCGGAATGTGAACCTGTCCTTTCTAATATTAATTTGTCTTCGGTTATTCTATAAATTAGTATCCAATTCGGTTCAATATGGCAGTCTCTATGATTCTTGAATTTCCCACTTAATGAATGGTCATTGTACTTCGGCTCTAATTTTTTTTGACTCAATAATTTTTCTATAACCACATTGAGTTTTGATATATCTTTATTCTGTTTTTTTATTTTTTTGTAATCTTTTTTGAATTGTGTCGTATAAAATAATTTCAATTATTAAGTTCCTTAAATAATTCTTTTGTGTCTGAAACTTCGTGGAGTTCTTTGCCCCTTTCGGATTTTAACATAGTTTCTTCTGTTAATTTATTAGGGATTTTTATTTCAAATGGGATACCATTATATAACGATACTTGTGTTAAAAACAACGAGATTGCTTCAGACATACTAATATTTAATTTACTTAATATTTTTTGTGCTTTTATTTTGACTTTTGGGTCAATCCTTGTTTGTATTACTGCTGTTTTGGGCATGATTAACCTCTCGATTATTGTATTGACATTTGCATTACAAATATGTAGAATTTTTTTTTCAAAAACAATTGTTTTTTAAATTTTTATTTTGCGCTTCCTGCATCTTAAATTTTGAAATCCGATAATAAATATTTATTTTTGCAGTAATAAATGCCGTTAGGGGTGTTCCTGAAAATAGGAACTGAGAAAAAACCCTGGAACCTGATCTGGATAATACCAGCGTAGGGAAACGGCGGTTAGAAAGTAATTAAGTTCTCAGCCGTTTCCCTCAAACGGCTTTTTTAATGTAAAAAAATCGGAGATATTAAAATGAAGAACTTAATTACATTTTTGTTTTTGTTTGCTTCTTTTGTTTACGGGCAAGCAAATTTACTTAGAGGGTACGTTTACGACGAGAACAATGCCCCCCTTCAATTTGCCAACGTTGTAATTGTAAACAGCAATATCGGTACTGCAACCGATTCCAAAGGCTACTTCGAATTACAAATACCTTCAGGGGAAAAAGGCACGGTAAAAATTTCTTTCCTCGGCTTCAAAACTCAAAAAATTCCTATTGACGCAATTGATTTCTCAAAATTATTAAGAATTACATTAAAACCTGCCGTGCTTGCAAGTCAAACAATTTTAGTGCAAAGTGCAATTGGAACGGAAGGGGAGACACCGATTGCTTTTACCAAATTGGAGCGTAAGGAAATTCAAGAGACGTACGTAAACCAAGACGTGCCGGAATTTTTAAGCTCGCTTCCTTCCACAACCTTTTACTCGGAGAACGGTAACGGAATAGGTTACAACTATTTGAGCATCCGGGGATTTGACCAGCGTAGAATTGCCGTCTCTGTAAACGGTATTCCGCAGAACGACCCGGAAGACCACAATATTTACTGGCTTGATATGCCGGATATTTTAAGCAGTGCGGGCTTAGTGCAAGTCCAGCGCGGCGCCGGCGCGGGAGTAATTGGTTACCCCGCAATTGGCGGAAGCATTAACATCATTACTTCACCGTTTTCGGACAAAAGAAGTTTTAAGATTTCTTCCGATGTTGGAAGTTACAACACAAGAAAATATTCCGCTGCTTTTTCAAGCGGACTGATTGACAAAAAATATTCGTTGTACATTAAACTTTCCAATATCCTTTCTTCGGGTTACCGCCAGCATAGTTGGACTAACTTCAAAGCGTACTATCTTTCCGCAGTGCGTTACGATAAAAACCTGACCACTCAAATTAATCTTTACGGAGGACCTATTGCCGACGGACTCGCTTACACCGGTTTGCCTAAGTGGACGGTAAAAAATAAAAAATTGAGGAGAGAAAATTATTCTTACTGGGAAGACGACGGTTCAAAATACACTTGGGTTACTCCCCGTCGCCCCGACGAAATAGAAAATTTCTTCCAACCCCATTTTGAATTGCTCAACGAGTACAAGGTAAATGATAATTTAAAATTTAACTCCGCTTTGTTTCTTGTAATTGGAAACGGTTTCTTTGATTATGACGGCTCCTGGTCGGTTTACTATGACGATTATTTCAGACTGAAAATGAATGGTTTTGATTCAACAAAAATTCCGACGAACGCATTAATTAGAGCAATGGTGGAAAACACTCAATGGGGTTGGATACCGAGAGTAAGTTGGAAACACAAAAACGGCAGACTTATTGCCGGACTGGAATTCAGAAAGCACCGCTCGGTACATTGGGGAAGTATTAACTACGCTGAAAATTTACCAGCCGGAGTTACAAAAGATTACCGGTATTATTATTACGAAGGAGGCAAAAATATTCTTAACGGATTTGTAAATGAAAACTACAACTTTAACAAAAGCCTTTCTTTATTGGGTGAAATCCAGGTTGCTTACCACAAATATTTGATTAGAAACGAAAAATACGTCCACAATAATTTCTCGATTGCGGATGTTTACATTAATCCGAGAGTGGGATTAAATTACCGCTTCAACGAAAATTTAAGTTCGTTTGTTTCATTTGCTCGAGTTACACGCGAGCCGAGATTAAAAAATTATTACGATGCGGCGGAATCCAGCGGCGGTGCCGTACCGCAATTCCTAACAAAAGCAGACGGCTCTTACGATTTCTCCAAACCTTTAGTAAAATCGGAAACAATGAACGACTTCGAAGCAGGTTTAAATTACAAAACTCATAAAATTAATTTGTCGCTAAATTTGTTCTATATGCTTTTCGACAACGAAATTGTTAAAAAGGGTCAAGTGGACAGATTCGGGCAGCCGGTAACAGGCAATATGGGAAAAACCGTTCACACGGGAGCGGAACTTTCCGCAATTACCCAAATTACTCGTTGCCTTTCGCTAACCTTGAACGGTAGTTACTCTAAAAATCACATTGTTGACGGGGAAAGATTTGTTAAATTTAAAAATCCTAAAACCGGTTCCAAAGAAGTAGCAGGGTTGAACTTAGCAGGCAACCCCATTGCCGGTTTCCCGAATTTTAACTTCAATGCCATTCTTAAATTTAAATACAAAAATCTCCTTACATCTTTTGCTCTCAAATATGTAGGTAAATTTTATTCGGATAATTTCGGCGGTAATTTGACCTCGTATCTGAACAAGTACCCGGGCTTTGTAACTTACAAGGACAATGAAGTCGATGCATATCTCGTTTCGAATTTCTTCCTCAGCTATCGTGCGGAAAAAGTTCCGTTCTTTGAGAACATTAAGTTATTTTTGCAAGTGAATAATATTTTTGACAACCTTTACGCAGCCTACGCAATTGGCGGAGAATTTTTCCCCGCCGCCGAAAGAAATTTTATTGTAGGAATTAGTTTGGGAATTTGAATGAAACGTTCCAGACTGATCAAAGATGCTCAAGGAAATGATTATGAATGAAGAACACGTAAGTAATAAATTTATTGGATGATTGGATAAAGGATGAATGGAGGGTGAATTGTGAAGGGATTGTTGGAATATTGGAAGAATGGAATGTTGGGTGGGTCAACATTGACGTTGAATTCAGCCACATTGCCGTTTGCTTCAGCAAACGGAGAGAAGAGAAAAATGGAATAAATGGCTTTAGCCACATTTCTCTTTCATTCAGTGTTAGAACAATGGGGCTAAAGCCCTGAGAAATTTGTTTCCTTTTTCAGCCGTCGAATAAATTCGACGGCAATTTTGTGCTTTCAATAACCGGGACAAGCTGGAACAAAAAAAGGGGAAAAAGTTGGACGGAAAAATAATCTCTAAAAGCCCTACAAAAAAAAGGACTATAGGGATGAATGGATGGTCCGCCTTCGCCCGACAAGTCGGGATTCGTCGCGACAGGATGGATGATTGTTCTGTTTGTTTGGGGGTTAGAGATTGAGGTTAAGATTAAGGTTAAGGTTGAGATTTGTTGCTGATTACTGAAAAATTAAGGTGTACAAAATAATTTGAACGAAGCCCTACATGAGTGACATCTCATTAAGCTCGGGCGTAGGGAGAGAGAAAACATAAAGTGTTTTGGCGCGATTTTCCCCGCCTTTGACGGGGCTGGTTCACGCCTTTGGTCATACAAGCAAAAATCGTGACAAAACTTTGGAGGAATATAAACAGATGAGAAATAATATTAAAAGTTGTTTGATTTGGGCTAATGGTAAGAGCCCGAGGAAGAGAACGATTACTAAATTAATTTATTTGGGTTACGACAAAATAATGTGTGCCGACGGCGGCGCCAACTCCGCCTTTTACCTTGGCTTTACACCGCATTACATTGTCGGGGATTTGGACTCAATTAAAAAAGAAGTATTGGAAAAGTTCCGCAGTGAATCGGAAATAATTTATTACGCCCGCCAGAACGACACGGATTTGGAAAAAGCATTGAAATTGGCAATTAAGAAAAAGTTTAAACGAGCGGTTATTGTAGGTGCTACCGGTGACCGGCTCGACCATTCGCTTTGCAATATCGGAATTTTACTAAAATATTTCGGGCGGATTGACCTCAAACTTGTTCACGAAAAAACGGTTGGCTTTGTAAGAAGCGGTGAATATTCCTTTACGACCAAACCGGGAGAAACTATTTCCGTTTATGCCTTTGACGAAAAGACAAGAATTACATCCGAAGGTTTAAAATATCCGCTAAAAAATACGGCGCTTCCGTTCGGCGAAAAAGAAAGCACTAGCAACGAAGCAACCGGAATTAAGGTAACATTACAAATTAAAAACGGAAAAGCGATGATTGTCCGCGAACTTAACGTCTTGTTTGATTATGGTTTCTTTCTCAACGCTTGACATCTTAATAATAATAGGCTTTTTTCTACTTGTGCTTCTAATCGGGCTTATTCCAAAGAGGAAGGACGACGCCGAGGGATTCCTCCTTTCGGGAAGGAACGTCGGGCTCACACTTTTCGTTCTGACTAACGTTGCAACTTGGTACGGCGGAATTTTAGGCGTTGGCGAATTTACTTACCGTTACGGACTCCTCAGCTGGTTTACACAAGGTTTCCCTTATTACATCTTTGCAATTTTATTCGGAATTTTCTTCGCTAAGAAAATAAGGGGTGCTTCGCTCTTCACAATTCCCGATAAAATTGAAGAGGTTTACGGAAAGTTTGCCGGCACACTTTCCGCTGTGGTTGTGTTTGTACTTGTTCTTCCGGCGCCGTATTTGCTGATGCTTACCGTTTTAATTTCTTTGATTTTTAATCTGAACTTTTACATTTCAATCCTAATTGCTTTTTTGATTTCTTCAGTGTACCTTTTTAAGGGCGGTTACAAAGCGGATTTGTTCACCGACGCTTTTGAGTTTTTTGTGATGTTCATCGGATTTGTGTTAATGATTTTTATCCTTACCGGGAATTTCGGTGGGGAGGCTTTTTTAGAAAGCAATTTGCCTAAGGAACATTTAACCTTTACCGGCGGAGCTTCACCCGCTTACGTGGCGGTCTGGTTTTTAATTGCTTTGTGGACTTTTACCGATCCGGGTTTCCATCAAAGGTGCTATGCCGCAAAGACGGGTAACATTGCTAAGTACGGAATATTAATTTCCGTTTTCTTTTGGCTGCTTTTCGATTTTTTAACCACATCTACGGGACTTTATGCACGGGCTTTGCTGCCGAAATTGCCCAACCCCGTTTACGCTTTCCCAATGCTTGCAGAAAAAGTTTTGGGTAAAGGTTTAAAGGGGATTTTTTATGCGGCAATGTTTGCAACTGTTTTAAGTACATTAAATAGCTACTTCTTCTTGAGCGGAACGACTTTTGGTAATGATTTTGTTTACAGATTTGTTAAGAAAAAAAATGAAGAAAGGATTTCACTTTACACGAGAATCGGTCTCGGCGTTTCGGCTTTGGTGAGTGTAGTCTTTGTGATTTACGTCCGCTCCATTATTAATATGTGGTATCTCGTTGGAAGCATTTTCATTCCCGGAATGATTTTGCTTATTGTCGGAGCTTACTATCCGAAGTTTAAAATCAATGGTAAAATTGCATCGGTGGAATTGACGGTCGGTGTTCTTTTTAGCTTTGCTTATTTCCTTATTAAACCTTCACTTCCCGAGGGCGGATTTCTTAAGGAAATAGAACCGATGATTGTCGGTTTGAGTGCCGCCGCTGCGGTACATTTTTACGGTGTTTTTAAAATGAGGATAGGACGCTGATTTAATAGAACACGGATAACACGGATTAAACGGATATTCACGGATTTGGAAATAGGACGAAGATTTTCATGATGGATTATGATTTCCGCTGATTGGACAATAGAACACGGATTTATTCAATTAAAAATTAAGAATTAAGAACCTGCCTGCCCTGCCTACCGTCAGGCAGGCGGTAGGCATGTTAAGAATTA
>WFQV01000386.1 GCA_015486905.1 Melioribacteraceae bacterium
GTTTAGAAGTTTAGAGGTTCATAGGGACAAAGGGATGAGTGGATGGGTGGATATCGGATAACAGCAAATTTTTACTTTTTAATTTTGACTTTCTAATTTTTAATTATCCAATCAGCGGAAATCATAATTCATCATGAAAATCTGCGTCCCATTCCCTCCGATAAAATCCCGCAACAATCCGTGTCATCCGTGTTCTATCCAATCTGCGTCCAATTGCTCGTTACTCGTCATTGACTTGTCCGATTTTGAATGCTTTAGATGTTTGTCAAGCCAAAATTTCCTAAGCCGGTTAACTTCCGCGCGTTCTTTTTTAAGGAAATGGTCGCCCTTTTCAAAAATTACAAGTCTGAAAGGTATTTGTAAATCCAAAAGTTTGTAAGAAATATCGAGTGAATCCTGTGGCAGAACTCTGTTGTCTTTAGCGCCGTGCAGTAACAGAAGCGGTGTGGATTTGCTAAGCTGTTCCGGAAAGTTTAATATTGTACGCTCGGCTAAAAACTTTTCGATATTTTTTACTTTTAAGTCGTTCATCTTTTGTGAATAGAACTTTTTCATAAAAATGCTTTTCTCGGAATTACGTTTCACATCTGCAATGCCGGCAACAACGATTGCCGCTTTAAATAAATTTGTCTTTGTCAGTGTAAGGTAGGTCATCATTCCTCCCCGGCTCCACCCCTCAATTGCCCAATTGTTATTTTGAGCAAAAGGGAGTTCTTCCGAGAGAGGAATTAAATTCAAAATATCGTTAACGTCCGAACCGCCGAATTCATCCAGCCCTTCTCCGCCGTCGTTGCCGCGGTATTGGGGCGCAAAAACAACATAGCCCCAGCTTGCCAATTGTCCGAATATTCCTTGTGCGTTAAATTCATCCGTAGCTCCTGCATTGCCGTAGCCTCCTCGGCACCAAATAACGCAGGGGTAACTTTTTGAAATGTCCTTTGGGTAAGCGAGGAAGCCCTTTACTTTCAAGCCGTCGGAGAGGTAAGAAATTTTTTCAACGATGGCATTCTCAACCGCTTCCTTTCCCCAACCGCTCACAAGCATTTTTTGTTGTGCTTCGCTTAATTTTATTTCTTCCCGTGAAATGAACACGACATTTTCCTTAGATTTTTAATTTAAAATTTAATCCCGTTTATCTCAAAATATTCAATAGGGTGAACATCAAAATGATTTGGTTCGAATTAGCCTATTTTAATGTAATCAAAATGTTTGCGATATTTTGTAAAAAGATTTTGTTTAATCACATCATTATTTCGGTCTTTTAGAGACGGGTCTTTCTTAATTAAATCGAAGGCGCATCTTCTTGCTTTTTTTAGTATTTTCCCGTCCTCAATCAAATCGGCATATTTGAATTGAGGTAATCCGCTCTGCTCTGTCCCGAAGATATTCCCCGGTCCGCGAAGTTTCAAATCTATTTCGGCAAGTTTAAATCCGTCTGTGTATTTCTCCATCGCTCTTAAGCGAATGAACGCCTTGTATCTTTCCCTTTCCTTTGGCGAAAGATAATCCAACTCCACGTCTTTGATTTTTACCCTTTTCAAATATTTGTCCTTAGCAACAAGAATTGCGTAACCTTGTCTTGAACTTCTGCCTACGCGCCCGCGTAATTGGTGAAGCTGTGAAAGCCCGAATCTGAATGCATCGTTAATTACAATTACGTTTGCCGAAGGTACGTCAATCCCCACTTCAATAACGGTTGTGGAAACAAGCATGTCGAATTCCTTACGTGAAAATCGAAGCATAGCATCTTCTTTTTCGCGCCAGGGCATTTTGCCGTGGATTAAGCCGACTTTAAAATCGGGGAAAACATTTTTACTTAGTTCCGTAAAATATTTTTCAGCGGCTTTTAATTCCAATTTTTCGGATTCCTCCACAAGCGGGTAAACAATAAACGCTTGGTCACCCTCGCGAATTTTCTTCTTAACAAATTTAAAAATCTCGGGCAGTTTGCTGTCGCCGCGCAAGAATGTTTTAACGGGTTTTCTGCCGGCGGGCATTTCATCAATAACGGAAACGTCCAAGTCCCCGTAAACGGTCATCGTTAATGTTCTTGGGATAGGAGTAGCGCTCATTACAATGACGTCGGGCGCATAGCCTTTGTTTATTAGTTTTCCCCGCTGTTCTACTCCGAAGCGATGCTGTTCGTCAATTACAACGAGACCGAGATTTTCAAATTCTACCCCCTCTTCGAACAAGGCATGTGTACCCACAACAACATTTGCACCGCCGGATTTGATTTCTTGTAAAATCTCTTTGCGCACCGATTTCTTTTGTCCGCCGACCAAATTAACTACTTTTAATTTTAGCGGTTCCAAAAGTTTGGTAATGCTTCTAAAATGTTGGTCTGCTAATATTTCCGTCGGCGCCATTAGAACGCTTTGGTAATTGTTCGACGATGCGATAATCATTGCAATTACCGCAACTATTGTTTTGCCGCTACCAACATCGCCCTGGAGTAATCTGTTCATTGGTTTCCGGCTTTGCATATCGAGGCGTATTTCGTGAAGGACTTTCAACTGTGCTTTGGTTAATTCGAAGTGCAGAGAGTTCAAAAATGTTTTAATCGGCTCGGGCTTAATTTCGAA
>WFQV01000387.1 GCA_015486905.1 Melioribacteraceae bacterium
AAAATTAAAAAGTAAAAATTTGCTGTTATCTAATATCTACCCATCCAATCATCCACTCATCCAATCATCCCTTTGTACCTTTGAACCTCTAAACTTCTAAACCGCCGAAGGCGAACTAAACCCCTAAACTAAGACCGACTGAATTACGATTGACGAGTAATAAGTCTTAAGTCATAAGTTACCAGCATTCAGCGTTCAGTTACCAGCTTTCAGAAAATAATTTTTACTCTCCAAACTTTTCTACTACAATGAATGATGGTGAGTCAACAAATGCACGAATTTTATTCAAAAAAGAACTAAGAACAAATGAACTAATATTGAGGAGTAATCGATTGACCTCAAACATCTTGCGTCTTACCTCTAGAGTCTCTTGTCTCATTTCTAATCTTTATATTTTGCCACAGATTTTAAACTTGTGCCGTCAAATTTAAACGGCTTTTTAGTTGTGCCAAATTTTGCAAATTGAAAATAAAAAGTGTAAAATTAAAAATTATTTTTAAAAAATTCGGAAGCGAATTACAATTGTTAATTCGGCGAATGAATCTAAAATTTATTGCAGTTATTCTAATTAAAAATAAACACGATACCGGGAAAGCCAATGACTACAAAATTTGATTATTCAAATGTAATTTGGGATTGGAACGGGACCATTTTCGACGATGTGAAACTCTGTGTTGACATTATTAATAATCTCCTTAACAAGCGCGGACTGCCCCTTCTTACAGTAGAAAAATACAAAGATATTTTTACTTTTCCCGTAAAAGCGTACTACGACAAATTGGGATTTGATTATTCAAAAGAGAGTTTTGAAGAAATAGGACGTGAATGGATGGACGAATATGAAAGAAGGAAGTTTGAAGCCTCACCTTTCCCCGATGCACTTTTAACAATTGAAAAATTTCAAAAATTAGGTACTAAACAATCGGTGCTTTCCGCCTATTCTCTTCGTACGTTAAATCAAATGTTGGAACATTTTAATTTGCTTCCGTTCTTTGAGGAAGTAAAAGGGCTGGACAATATTTACGCTGCAAGCAAATTGGAGCTGGGGAAGGAGTTGATTCAAAAGTTAAATTTAAACGGCACGAGAGCATTATTAATAGGAGACACACTTCACGATGCTGAAGTTGCAATTGAATTTGGGATTGAAGCCATCTTAATTACACGCGGTCACCAAAGTAAAAATGCCCTGTTGAAATCCGGAGTTCCGGTTTTCGATTCACTAGAAGAAATGGTTGAAGAAATTTTTTCAGATGTTTAGATGACCGCTCCGCAAAAAACGGAGCGGTGAAATTTTAGTATCTCCTTTTTTGATTTCCCTTGTTGCGTGCTTCGTTAACGGTTAAAGTGCGTCCGCCCATTGCCGTACCGTTAAGTGTTTTGATTGCGTTCTGTGCTTCTTGTGTTGAGGGCATTCTTACAAACCCGAACCCGCGCAACTCACCCGTAAAATGATCTTTGATTAATTTTACATCTTCTACTTCGCCGAAGGCTTCGAACTTAACTTTTAATTCCGCTTCCGTTGTGGAACGCGGCATATTGCCTACGTAAATATTCACTCTGATTCTCCTTTGATTTAGTTGAAACAATAACCCTTTTTTCGTTTTTCTTTGATGTGTGCAATACTTCGAAAGAAAGGCTTAAAAAAAATAATTTGTGTCGGAATTTAGTCAAATAATCCGTTCAAACCAAAACAATTTATTCCTCCTTCATTATGTGGGTTAAAGTGGGTACAGGTTTAAAATCGGTGGCAAAAAATAAGAAAGAAGAAACAAGAAATAAGAAATAGTTAAACGCGAGACGCAAGAGGTAAGACGCTAGACGTAAGGTTAGTTCTATTATTAGTTGAAAGTTGAGAAAAGCAGAAATCAGATAACAGATTGCAGTGTTTTATTACTTAAGACTCGTCACTTGAGACTTAAGACTTGCAACAAAGTGATTTGTCATTTACCCCGCCTTGGCAGAGGAGATCTCATTAACCTTGGGTTTCAACCCATGGGTGCAAAAAACAAAAACAGCAATAAAAGTTTTGGCTCGATTTTTGGCAGGTTCGTTTCGGGAAAGCAAAAAATCGTGACAAAACGTTCAAGAGAGAAAGACAAGCTAAAAATTTTTTTGCCACCAAATTTAAACTTGTACTTTAAAGTGCCAAGTTTGAAAAAGGCAAATCGAATTTCAAAATCTTATTTTTTTGATTATTTTTTGTAGATTAATAAAAAATTTTCTGCTTATTAAACGTAGCGAAATATTATTGATCTTCCCCCTCTTTTACGGGGAAAATTTTGTTTTAAGGAGTGCTGATGAACAATGCAATAAACGTCGTGCTGCCCGGTCAGCTGGATACGGCAAGAAACACAATTGAAAATTTGATTAAAGACCCCGCCGTTTCGGAAATATTTTTAATTACAAAAGAAAAAATTTCAGAGGGAAATGTTCGTACAATTGAAGAGGCAAATCCTTTTTCCACCGCCGCAATGAAGAAAATCGCTGAGTCGGTTAAAACGGATTACTTCTTTTTAATATTAAATGAAACCGATTTCTACCCCGGGCAATTTTGTTTTGAAAGACTTCTTAACACTGCCGTGGAAACCGGCGCGGGCATTTGCTATTCGGATTATTACGAAATTAAAAACGGTGAATTGGAAAGTCACCCTGTTATTGACTACCAGCTCGGCAGCGTAAGGGATGACTTCGATTTCGGGAACGGCGTGTTAATCCGGACTTCTTTATTCAAGGAAACGGTTGAAAGAATGACGCAGGATTTTAACTTTGCGGGCTGGTACAACCTAAGACTTTTAATTTCTCAAAGCTCCGAGTTGTTCCATCTGCCGGAATATCTTTACACTGCAATTGAAACGGACACAAGAAAATCGGGCGAGAAACAATTCGATTATGTTGACCCGAAGAACAGACAAGTGCAAATTGAAATGGAGCAGGCACTCACCGAACATTTGAAATCAATCGGTGCGTACATTCAGCCCCGTTACAATGAAATTACGTTCGACAACGATTTCCCCGTTGAGGCTTCCGTAATAATCCCTGTAAAAAACCGCGTGAAAACAATCGGTGATGCAATTACATCGGTGCTGAAACAGAAAACGGATTTTGATTTTAACATTATTGTAATTGACAATTATTCGAACGACGGTACAACCGAAGTAATTGAAGGCTTTACGGCTGTCGATTCGAGGGTGATTCACATTATTCCCGAGCGAAAAGATTTGGGGATTGGCGGCTGCTGGAACGTCGGACTTTTCGATTCGCGATGCGGTAAGTTTGCCGTACAATTAGACAGCGACGATATTTACTCGGATGAAAATACTTTGAAGAGAATAGTGGAAATGTTTTACGCTGAAAAATCCGCCGCTGTGATAGGCTCTTACAAATTAACCGATTTTCAATTGAATGAAATTCCGCCTGGCATAATTGACCACCGGGAATGGACGCCGGAGAACGGAATGAACAATGCTTTGCGAATAAACGGTTTGGGCGCCCCGAGGGCTTTCTACACTTCTGTTTTAAGAAAAATTAAAGTACCGAACATTAGTTACGGTGAAGATTACGCAGTGGGATTGATAATTTCAAGAGACTACAAAATAGCCCGAATTTACGAACCGATTTATTATTGCAGGCGTTGGGAAGGCAATTCCGATTCGGCTCTTAGCCAGGATAAGGTAAACAGAAATAATTTTTACAAAGATAAAATTAGAACCATTGAAATTTTTGCGAGAATAAAAAAGAACAAAGCGAATGCGTAATGTAATTATTTCCCGAGAGGAGCTTCGCCCTTTCGCTAAAGGGGATTCCTTAGCCGACCTTACCAAAGCCTTGTTAAATCAGCAGAAAACCTCGTGGGAGCTTCTGCGTAAAAATTACGAGTCCCTCAACAAAATTGAAATTAAAACTTTTAGTTTCGACGGCTTTGAAATTAAAGTACAGTTTAATCCGGGTAGAATAACATCCTCGACCGCTAAAGTTGATGCGGCTTCAATTAAAGCACGGAAATGTTTCCTTTGCTTGGAAAACCTACCGGAAGGACAGAGGGGAATTCCCTTCAACGAGGACTATTTGATTTTGGCAAATCCTTACCCGATTTTCCGTGAGCATTTCACTATTCCTTCTCTAATTCATCAGCCCCAATATTTGAAACCTGCTATTAATGATTTGTTAAAACTTTCCAAGGAGTTGGGAAAATATTACGTTGTATTTTACAACGGACCCAAAGCAGGTGCTTCAGCACCGGACCATCTTCACTTTCAAGCGGGTGAGAAAAATTTCCTTCCGCTGTACATAGAAATTAACAAGCTGAAAGGCGAAAAACTGTTGGAATATTATGTTAACCACAATTTTACTCTTTACCACTCTAAAGATTATTTAAGAAATTTGTTTTTAATAGAATCTTCCGACGCTAATAAAATAAAAAAAGCAATAGAATCGATTTTAGATTCTCTCCAAGAATTTACCGATTTGGATGAGGAACCAATGATTAACATCCTTTCGTTTTTTGAAGGTGAAAAATGGAAGATAATTGTTATTCCAAGGGAAAAACACCGCCCGGATTATTATTTTAATGAAGGGGAAGAACAAATTCTTTTTAGCCCCGCCTCTGTTGACTTGGGGGGAGTTTGCATCACACCGAGGGAAGAAGATTTCAAGAAAATCTCTGCAGATATTCTTGTTGACGCACTTAAGCAAGTAACAATTCCACAAGAAAAATTCTTAAGAGTTTTAGCACGACTTAAAGATGTCTGCAAAATTTACTGTTGAATTATTATTGCAAAATATTCAGATAGTTAGTAAATTAAAAAACATTATTTTTTAAATTTAACAAAATTAAGGCAGGTGATATATTTGGTCGGTATTCAAGTTCAAGAAAACGAAAACATTGACAGAGCTCTAAAAAGATTTAAGAAAAAATACGAAAGGTCCGGAGTTTTAAAAGAATATAAGAAAAGGACTTTCTATTTGAAGCCTTCAATTGAAAAAAGAATGGAGAGAATGAAGGCAAGGCGTAGAGCGATGAAAGATTCAATGCGAGACCGATAAAATTTAACCCCTCTTTTCGAGGGGCTTTTTATATTTGATTTTTAAAATCCTACAAAACAACCTTCGCTATTCCCTTCCGTAATGATTCCCGTTGTGTAAATAATATTTTGTAAAGTGCTTGGTGATAATATTAAATGCATCGTCAACCGAATCGACAAAGTCGAATAGTTTGAAGTCCTTTTTATTTACCGTTCCGTATTTTAAGAGTCCTTCAAAGTTAAATATTTCATCCCAGTAGGTTTTGTCGTAAATAATAATTTTCATTTCCTTTTTAATTTTACCTGTTTGAACGAGTGTAAGAATTTCCATTAACTCATCCATAGTCCCGAATCCGCCTGGGAAGACCACAAGCGCCTTGGCGAGATAAGCAAACCAGAATTTTCTCATAAAGAAATAATGAAACTCGAAGGAAAGTTCCGGTGTAACATACGGATTCACGTACTGCTCGAACGGGATGCTAATGTTTAATCCTATTGATTTACCACC
>WFQV01000388.1 GCA_015486905.1 Melioribacteraceae bacterium
GTGCATTAAAATTTTTACCCGTGGAAATAGAAAGTTTCCCTTTTGTAGAAATTAAAAAAGTATTATTTAAAGAAACACAAACCGGGATTGAGTTTGAAATCAAAAGGGACAAGCCTTTTATTTTTATGGTTGACCGCTTCGACTTTGATTATTTCCTACTTAAAAAGTCAATTGAGAAGGGAGCTGAATTCTTCCCCGGTTTTGAAGTCTCCAGCGTCGAAGGAAATTTAATTAAATCATCAAACGAAGAAATTCAAGCCGAAATAATTATTGCCGCAGACGGTGCGGGAGGTTATTTCGTTAAAAGGAATCGTAAATATTTGAATTTTGCAGCCGCCGTTGAAACGGAAATCCCTTTGAATAAAGTTCGGGGAAAATCCAAAATACCAAATGCTCGTTTCGATTTCGGTACACCGCCCGGCGGTTATTCTTGGGTGTTCCCAAAAAAAGAAAGCATTACAATCGGTTCGGCAACAATTAAAAAGGGGAAAGGAATAAATCTTAAAAATATTTTATTAAAATATGCAAACGACTTAAATTTTAAGTTGGATCCGAGAGAAATTAAAGGTTACTTTATTCCGCTTCAGAGAAAATCTTTTCCGCCTTGCAAGGGCAACGTTTTAATTACCGGCGACGCTTTGGGCATTGCCGACCCGGTAACTTTGGAAGGAATTTCTTTGGCTATATTAACGGGCAAATTAGCCGCCGAAGCTGTGATTCTTTCAAGAAGAAAAGGAACTCCCCCGTGTAAAATCTACAAGAGGGAAGTTGAATTGCAAGTTTACGAGGAGTTAAAATATGCTCGGCTAATTAGCAATGCCATCTTTGGTTCGGCACACATCAGAACATTTTTAATGAGGCATTACGGTTTGCAGCTTGCAAATAAAATGACAGGCATTATTACTGCTTCCACCAAATATTCGGATGAATTTACCAAACCCTCCAATTTTTTGAAATTAATTAAATATTTGAAGGTTAACTGAAATAACTTCATCCCTGAATATTTGATTATTTTGAACAGATATGAGTGAAGTGTTAAAATGTGTTCTTAATAAGAAATTCTAATTTCAATTCATTATCTTTGCAATAAAAAATCAAGGGGAAATAGAAAATGAACTACAGATACTTAGGACGATCGGGACTTAAAATATCGGAACTTTCTTTCGGAGCATGGGTAACATTCGGCACACAAATTGGAGAGGACGTCGCTTACGCTTGCATGAAAGAAGCCTACGATGCAGGCGTAAATTTCTTTGACAATGCGGAAGTTTATGCTAACGGCGAAGCGGAAAAAATTATGGGAGTGGTAATTAAAAAAGCAGGTTGGAGGAGAACGGATTTAATTCTTTCAACGAAAATATTTTGGGGCGGAGAAGGCCCGAACGACCGGGGGCTTTCTCGCAAGCACATTTTCGAAGGTACAAACGCCGCACTTAAAAGATTACAAACCGATTACGTGGATTTGATTTTCTGCCATCGCCCGGATTTCCACACCCCCGTCGAGGAAACAGTTTGGGCAATGAATTTGGTAATACAACAAGGGAAAGCACTCTATTGGGGAACAAGTGAGTGGAGCGCCGAAAGAATACGCCATGCTTACGAATTTGCAATTAAAGAACATTTGATCCCGCCTTTAATGGAACAACCCCAGTACAATATGTTCGAAAGGGAAAAAATGGAAAGGGAATTTCTCCCGTTGTTCAAAGAAATTGGTTTGGGAACTACAACTTGGAGCCCGTTGGCAAGCGGAATTTTAACCGGTAAATACAACGACGTAATTCCCGAAGGCAGTAGGCTCTCGCTCAAAGGTTACGATTTCTTACGTAAACGCTTTGAGGAGGCAAAAGCAAAAGGTGTAATTGAGAAGGTAAAAAAATTGTCCGTCCTCGCTTCGGATTTGGGAATCTCTCTTCCGGAATTAGCAATTGCGTGGCTGCTTAAAAATCCTAATGTTAGCACGGTAATTACAGGGGCATCCAAACCGGAACAAGTCAAGCAAAATATGAATTCCGAAAAAGCCGTTCCGAAACTTACCGAAGAAGTAATGGAGAAAATAGAAGAAATCCTCGAGAACAAACCGGAACAAATTCCTGATTTCCGAGAATTTTAATATTTTTTTGTCAATAAACTTTCAGCCCTGCTTCATGTGCAAATTCCTTAAGTTTGGATTTGAAGTTTATTACTTCTTTGTAGAACAAATTCTCAAGGAGAATATGCTCCGTACTTTTATTTTTTAGAATCAATTCTATTTCAATCGGATGTTGAACTATCCGCTCAATCTCTGTCCAGGAATAACTTTTTATTTTACGACCGCGGTTTCTGAATTTAATTCCGTCTGAATTTAACTCAACAAAATATTTCGAGCCTGTCCTTTTGTATTCAACAAAAGCGACTACGAGAGCCAATATTCCGTAAGCAACGTACGCAGTACCGTAGTTCCAAAAATCCTTTGCAAAAAATTCCGCCGCTGCTCCAAGTAAAATCCAAAGGACAGCGAGTACTACCCAGATTCTGATTTGGCTTTTTTTAGCTTTGGGGTAATCTAATATCTGTTTGAACGGTTGCATTTTTACTCCTCAATAATAAACATTTTAGATTTTTACATTTTTATTCTAAGTTTAAAAAAACGAAATCATTTTTTAGAATATTTTTTAATGTCACTTTTTTTCTTTAAGCGTTACGTAATCCTCCAAATGTAAAATATCGCACTCGCCGGAAAAGCCTGCCGGGGGAATACCGAGGGCTTGAATAAGCCTTCCCCAAAAATTAACTTGTGCTATTGTTGAAGCGAGGATTACCATCTCTCTGTCCGTAAAAAATTTTTTAACTCTTTCAATCAAATCCACGTTAAATGCAATAGGAGTTTGTGAAGCGCTGCGTGCATATTCCAATGCAGTCCGTTCCCTTTCGGTAATTGTTTTAACTTCTTCTATTTTTTTTAGCCCACGCAAAGCTAAAATTTCATCTTCTGAAATTCCGTATTTAGCATATTTGTTGGAATTCATGTCGATGCAGAAGGGACAAGAAATGTAAAACGATGTTTGCATTCGTACCAGCTTAAGTAACCTTCGGCTGATGTTTTTATCTTTGTGCGGCGCTAAGGATTCCAACGTCCCCGCTCCGATTGCCGTTTTCGGATAAAGTGCAAGTACGCGCGCAGGAATTAATATACTGCCCGTAACTTTTTCCGCAATCCAAACAGCGAATCTCAAAAA
>WFQV01000389.1 GCA_015486905.1 Melioribacteraceae bacterium
GCAAGAACAGCGTAGTACACAATGGATGCCTTGGGAATCGCTTCCGGAATTTCTCGATGTTCAAAATGCCGACAAAACTGTTGAGGGTTATCCTGCGCCTGTTAGAGCTATTTTTGTTTGTGAAAAATAACAAATTAATTTACCTAAACTTCAAAATCCATAAACCAAGAACAAAGAACCAAGAACTACGAACAAGTATGAATTAGGGACTCTAAAATTATTTCAGCAAAAGAATTTTCTTTGTGGCAATAAAATTTCCCTTACCGTTAGCTTCCAAACGATAGAAGTAAACTCCGCTTGGTGAATTTTTTGCATTGAATTGTATCGAATAATTTCCTGCCGCCTCTTCTTTATTTACAAGTTCTGCAACCTTTCGACCAAGTAAATCGTAAATGGTTAAACGGACATAACTTTTTGAGGGCAGAGAATATTTGATTGTTGTGCTTGAATTTGTTCCTGCTGTGCCTCCAAAGGGGTTAGGGTAATTTTGCTCGAGGCGGAATTTATGTGGGAAATTAGCTGATTCTTTAACTTCGGAATAGTCCGCTATGCCGCGTCTGCCGCCGCCGAATTTGGAAAAGTGAGACGCTTTGAATTCAATAAAATCTTTGGTATTGACTGTTGTTATTCCCGAGCCGTCAAATCCGTTTTGAGTTATGTACGCTACCTGAAGGCTGTCGGGATTTAATTTTAATTTACGAACTTGTGCTATGAAACTGTCTTTCTTTTCAATATGAAATGTAAAATATTCTCCCTTATTAAAAAGGTAATTGCTCGATACGGGAGTGTAATCCGGCAGTTTGAAAACATTTACAATTAAGTAGAGGAATAATTTTTCATTAAATGCTTTAGGCGGTAGATTTGTCTTAAAATCGTAAGTGAGAAAAATATCTAAGAACAAATCTTCGTCGCTAATATTACCGATGCTGAAATAACTGCCGGAGATTGCTTGGTAAGGTGTGCCTATGCCTTGATAAACGGAACTGAAGTTGTAATCCGGAAGGTAATATTTTTGATTCTCCAAAAGCGAACCTTCTTTAATGGGTGCTCGGATATCTCCGAGGATTGTATTCTTTAGAAGTACGTGTAAACGGTAATAAAATACATTCGGTCTCTCCGAAGGGGGGATGTCGATTTCCACTTGATTGGAAATTTTGGACAGAGCATTTATCCCAAAAGCCCTGACAAAATAGGAATACGTTCTGTTGTTCAAAACAGTTGTATCTTTGTAATTTGTAATGTTTGCCCCTACTGAATCAATAATACCCCATGAACCTATTTGTTTCTCTTTTCTGAAAATTTTGAAGCCGAGCTCGCCGGTAGAATGGTCCAACCAATTAAGGTCAACATCCGATTTTGCTATTAATGATGCTGTTAGTCCTGTCGGTTTTGTAAGTTCCGTATATTCGGGTGCAATCGGTGCAAAGTAAACATCGTAATTTTTTTGTTGGTTAAGGGAAGCAAAAACAACGCCACCATTAATGTGGTTTGGGAAAATAGAAACGAAATCGTCGTCACTCGGGATGATAGTATCCGTGTAAAGAGGTCTCTTGTTGCTCCATTCAAGAGGATTATTCACGGAGCTTTCTTTTTTAAAAATTTTGCCGTCTTTAATGTAAGCACAAACTATTTTACCCGCCGGGGAATCCGTAATATCAACGACCGGAAAGTTTGCATCCGACTCAAGAATTTGATTCTTAATGAACCCGCGTGGTGTGCCAAAAATATCCGATTCGGAGAACTGCCCGAAATATTTAATTGTTTCTCCCGTTTGAAATGTTACTATCCAGTTTTTACCCCACGCAGCAATGGAAGGACTGAATTTTGGTCCCTTGCTTTGGGTTAGGAATTTTACTTTCCAACCATTGGCTAAAGTGTGTTGTAGCACCACAAGTTGATTTACCGAATCTATCTTAGCATTGAACACAAATAAATCCTGCCCTTTCCCGGCTGTTGCATCTATTCTTAGGAATCCGTCGGGGTAACCGAATTCTCGCGAATAAACTTCTTGAAAATCACCGTCTATTGTACCTTGATAAATGTAAAAGCGGGGATGGGTTAAATCAAAGTAAGCAACGTGCATAGTTGGAATATGTGATTTATTAGGCTTTACGATTATTGAAGGTCTTTCCAGCCAATCTTTCGAAATGGTAACTATTTTAATGGTACCGCTGGCTTTTAGTAGGGGGTCGTCATTTTCGTAAACAAAAATACCATGACTGTCATTTTGAATCATTTGAAAAGTTGCGTAAAATTTATTTTTAAAAATGAACGCTTGGGGCAGTGTAAGTTTGCCATCATTCGCAGCAAGTGTTTTTCGATAGCTCCAACTATCGCCGTGGTCTTGAGAAAAAAAGATTCTGAGTTTTGTTAAACCTGTCGAGTCGGTAAATTCAATTATTGTGTAAAGATAATCCTGATTACCTGTAATGAAAGGGGCTCGTTCATTTGCTTCGGTTGTCGAAATTGGTACTAAAGGTAGTTGTGGATTTTCTGTAGGGGATTGCCCTAACTTTTCATCGATTATCTTAACGGAAGTTTGAGCGTAATTATTAATTGACAATAACACTGTCAAAGCGAAGAACAATTTCCAAAATATTTTCATTTTTCAAGTCCCTTTTGATTGTCGGTAAATAAAATTAATAAAGAGTTAAAAAAACATTTACTTTGCAAAATAAGAAAAAAGGTAATTAGACGCCTGGATTTAAATCACATTCCGCTTCTTGTGTTTTGAGCATAAAGGGAAATGAAGTCCTTGGTTTTACGGGTGCATGCTTAAAATTATTCCTTGAATTTGAAGTTTAAAATTAATTGTTTATATTTAGTTAGTAATTATTAACTAACATTGTAAAAGGCGATGACAAAGAGACAGGAAGAAATAATTAACGCCTCAATCGAACTGATTGCCGAAAATGGCATTCAGGGATTAACAATAAAAAATCTTTCCAGAAAAATTAAAGTAACGGAACCGGCAATTTATCGGCATTTCGAAAACAAAACCGATATTTTGCTTACAATGTTGAATAATCTTGACAAAGCAATTAAAACGCTAACCGAAGAGATTTTGGCGAAAGAGAAAGACCCCCTTAAAAGAATCGAAAAAGTTTTTAATCTTCCCTTTAATATTTTTAGCGAGCATCCATATTGGGTTTCAGTCATTTTTGCAGATGAAATTTTCAAGAATGAGGAAGTCCTTGCCGTAAAGATTCGGCAAATTCTAGAACGGAAGGAAAATGTTTTTATTAAACTTATTACAGATGCGCGGAAATCAGGACAATTAAGAAAGGATATTAATAAAAATCATTTGGCGGCAATGTTAATCGGTTCAATGAGACTGACTGTGAAAAAATGGGAGCTCTCAAAGTTCGGCTTCGACCTTAAAAAAGAAGGTAAAAAACTTCTGAAGTCATTTCTAAATCTCGTTAAACAATAAATTTTTTTGATTGAATTCGTGTGGGATATTTTTAATTAATAAGGTTAGTTAATATTAACAAACTAATAGGAACATAATGAAGAATCTTTTTCGTAAATCTCTGAAATATTCTTGGCTTACGGTAATCGTAGTACTTGTGATTTCAGTTTTCTTCTTTTTAAAAATGAAGAAAAATTCGAGGATGGAAACAAACCTCGACAAATACATGCCCCAGCAGCACCCGGCTTTTGTTTACAGCAACAAAGCGGAAAAGTGGTTCAATATTAAGGACGGAATAATCGTTGCAATTGAAAACAAAAATAGCATTTACAATCCCGGGACACTTAAAATAATCAAGGGCTTGTCGAAGAAATTAATGAAAATGCCTGAGATTGAAAAGAACGACGTTACTTCTCTTTACACAGCGGACAATATCGTCGGTTCTGAAGCCGGAATGGAAGTTAAACGTTTTTACCGCCGCGTTCCTAAAAGCTCTGAAGAATTAAAAAAGCTTGAAAAGGAAGTCAGAACGAATAACATGGTTTTTGGCAAGCTTGTGGATTCGACGGAAACTGTAGCGGTGATTGTAGCGAGGATAGGTGATAACACATTCACGCAGAAATTCTACCGACGCATACTTGACGTGGCTAAAAAATATGAGGACAGTGAAAACAAAATTTACGTTGCAGGTCGCCCCATTGTGGAAGGGACAATGGCTTTGCTGGGACCGGCAGACATGAAAAAAATGGTGCCGATTGTTTTAATCGTAATCTTCCTTGTCCTTTTTGCAACTCTGCGAAGTTTAAAAAGCACAATAGCTACTTTGTTCGTGGTCTTCTTTAGTACGCTATGGGCTTTCGGTTTGATGGCAGCGGTGAACATTCCAATTTACGCAGTCTCGACAATGATTCCCGTAATGCTGATTGCAATAGGAGTTGCTTACGGAATTCATCTTTACCACCACTTGTCGATTTTCATGACTGAAAATCCCGATGCTGCAAAAGAGGAGGCGGTAATGGACATGCTTGTTCAAATGTGGAAGCCGGTCACAATGGCTGCAGTAACTACGGCTGTCGGTTTTATTTCACTTTTAACGTCGCAAGTTTACCCAATTAAATATTTCGGACTTTTCACAGCTTTCGGTGTAACCATGGCGATGTTACTTTCGCTCTTTTTCATCCCTGCTTACATTATGCTCACAGGCTTGCCAAAGAACAATAAGAAAAAGAAAACCGAAGCGGAGGCGCAAAACCAAATAGCTTTCATCTTTACCGAGAAGGTTCTTAAACATTCAACGGCAACAATATTGGCGACGGTGGTAATCGTTGTGCTTTCAATTTTCGGTATGACAAAGGTTTGGATTAACTCCAGTTTTCTCGACAAGTTCGAAAAGGATAGCGCAATAGTCAAGACGGATAAATTCATTAACGAACATTTCGGCGGTACGTCAACAATTAATTTGATTCTAGACGCAAAAGAAAAGAATGCATTTAAAAAGCCGGAGGTTCTTAAACTTGTTAGCCAAATGCAAAAGGACGTTGAAAAGCGTGTTCCCGTTGTGGGCGGAAGTTTTTCGCTCGTGGATTTCCTCGAAAGAATTAACAAAGTAATGCATGCCGACAGCCTTAAATATCAACGCATTCCAAACTCGCAAGAATTAATTGCCCAGTATCTACTGCTCTACGAGATGTCCGGCGATCCGCAAAATCTGATAAAAGTTGTGGATTACAATTACCAAAAACTTAATGTTACATTCCAATTGAAAAGCGACAACTCAAAAGCTACCAAAAGTGCACTTGCGGAAATTGACAAGTACAAAAAGGACTTCGCAAAATTAGGGATTAAGATGAACTACGCCGGCTCCGGCTACAAAGCGCTGGTGTTTACGGATTTAATTCTTGAAGGACAAATAATGAGCTTGGCAATGTCAGTAATAATAGTCTTTTTATTATTGTTACTAATGTTTCGCAATGTTAAGGTCAGTCTAATAGGGACAATCCCGATTCTCGTTACAGCGATAATAAGTTTCGGAATAATGGGCTGGCTGGACATCCCGTTGAACTCAACGACAGCTCTGCTTTCGAGCATCGCAGTGGGAATAGGAATTGACTACGCAATTCATTTCATTGAGCAGTACAGAGTAAATTCGAAACTTGGAGACAAACTTCTTGCTTCGAAAATCACAATGGCTCACTCCGGTAAAGCCATTCTCTTTAATGCAATTGTTGTAATAGCGGGCTTTCTTGTTTTGCTTTTTTCCGTCTTCCCGCCAAACCGTGAACTGGGATTTCTCGTTTCCGTGAACATGTTTACGAGTTTCTTAGGAACGCTCACGATAATGTTTTTACTTCTTTACAAATCGAACGTTTATTTTGAAAATAAATCCAAGGAGAATTAAAATGAAAAAGTTAATGCAATTAACCTTAGCCGCATCGATGTTAGTGTTCATTAACGTTAACGCACAAAAACTTACGGGACTCAAGGTAATGGAAAAGGTTTACAACAGACCGACAGGTAACGATATGCAATCCACGCTTACAATGACTTTGATTAATAGTCAAGGAGACAAGCGCGTGCGTGTAATCAGGCAATTTATTCGCCAATTCGGACAAGTAGAAAAGAAAATAATGTTCTTTGTTTCGCCTGCCGACGTTAAGAACACTTCTTTCATGAATTGGAGTTATGACGAAGAAGGCAAGGACGACGACCAGTGGATTTACCTCCCGGCACTTAAGAAAATTAAAAGAATTTCCAGCGACAGTAAAGGCGATTATTTTATGGGTTCTGATTTCACTTACGATGATTTGGGCAATCGCAAACCTACGGACGATACGCACAAAATCCTACGTACCGAAAAGGTTAACGGATTGGATTGCTATGTGGTTGAAAGCACACCGAAAGACGAAGATTACATGTACTCGAAAACAATCACGTGGGTCGTGAAGGACAGATGGTACGGAGTGAAAAAGGAATTTTATGATGAGGACGGTGACTTACTAAAAACTCTTAACATCGAGAAAGTACAAAACATTAAAGGTTACTGGATAATTGAAAAAGCAGTGATGAATAACGTTCAAACCAAACACAAAACAATAATGGAACTGAAAAACGTTAAAATTAACACGGGCATTCCGGCGTCTAAGTTTACGCAAAGGATGATGAAGCGCGGTCTTTAACAGTAGGCAGTTTGAATTAGCTGAGAGAAAATTCTACTGATGATTTTCAAACTTAAACTAACAATTAAAATTTAAGGTGTTAAAAATGAAAAAATATTTTGTGATTCTTTTCGCGGTAGTCCTTACGGGCGGGGCGTTTGCGCAAGGATTAGAATTTAACGGCTTTGCCCGCTACTACTACGGTTTCAAAGCCGGGAACGGCAACAACGACTTGGCAATTTCACAAACCACTTTTAATTTCAACGTTCAAAAAACAACCGACTTCGGTGCTGTTAAAGTAAATCCGATGCTCTACTTTAACGGCAGCGATTCACTTTCCCTTTTCTTACGGGAGGCTTACATTGATATGTACTTCCAAAACTTTGATTTGCGAATCGGAAAGCAGCAGGTAATTTGGGGCAAAGCAGACGGTGTGTTCATTACCGACATAGTCTCGCCGAAAAATCTCCACGAGTTTTTACTGCCGGAGTTCGACGAGATACGAGAGGGAATTACTGCTGTAAAGTTCGATTATTACGTTACGGATAATCATACAATCGAGGCTATTTGGTCACCGGTGTTTAATCCTACTGTTTACCCCTCACGGAATTCAATGTGGGCGCCTAAGCAGGATTTCGTGGTTCCCTTTCCGAACAAACCCCCGATTGTAATTGATCACTCAAAGGAATATGTGAAGCCTTCACTTAAGAACAGCGAGTTCTTCCTTAAATACTCCGCACTAACGAGCGCTATCGATTTTGAAATAATGGGTGCGTATATGTGGGACGACGATCCGGCTCTTGGCAAGGCGGTTGACTGCAACATATTAAACGGGCACCCTGTCCCTGCTAAGGTTACCGTAACACCGGAGTTTCACCGATTGTCCTTAGCCGGCGGTAGTTTCAGTACAACGCTGGGACCATTCGTTCTGCGCGGTGAAGCGGCTTACTATTTCGGGAAGGAATTTCAAACAACTAACCCGGCGGTCAATCAAGGATTGGTTAAGAAAGATTACATCCATTATTTGCTGGGATTGGATTTTACCGTTTGGGATGTTAAATTCAGCGGGCAATTCATTCAAAAAGCAATTACAAATTACAAAGCCGGGGAATTGTTAGAGACAAAGATGTACAAAGGTCAGTACAACAATATGGCGACTTTTCTTGCTCATTACTCGTGCTTAAACGAAACTCTTACTTTTGAGTATTTCATGTATTACGATTTCAATTACGATGATGCGCTAATACGCCCGCGAATTTTGTATGATTATTCCGATTCAATCAATCTGCAGTTCGGAGCAAATATTTTTACGGGCAGTAAAGGAATGTTCGGGCAATACGACAAAAACGACATGATTTATGCGAAAGTTTACTACAACTTTTAATTGAAGAAAGATTCATAAAAAATCGGAGTCTAAATTTTAATGCGGATTGGTTTCCTTTCATTACAATTCAATCTGAATTAGAGGGAACACACCGCGGCCTTTGAAATATTTTCTCTTAATTTTTTAGTAAATTCAATGTAAAAAAATGAACTAATTTGATTTTAATAAGCTGAGATTATTAAAAGTGGCAGAACAAGCAAAAAACGAAATATTAAATCGTGAAGAACTATTCGAAAGAATAAAAAGTTCATTGGAGAGCATTGACCCGGCGGAAGTAATCCTTTTCGGTTCTTTCGCAAGGGAGGAACAAAAGTATGACAGCGACTTAGACCTTATTGTGATTTTGAAAAAAGGGGGATATTCAAAAAACTACGGTGAACTTATTAAAAACAGAATTGAAGTTAGTCGGCTGTTAAATGAAATCAAGAAAGAAATACCAATCGATTTGTTTGTTTTTACCGAAGACGAGTGGACGTCGCTTCGTCAAAGCGGTGCAAGTTTCTTCAAAGAGATTCAACAAAGTAGTTTAAGAATATTATGAGCGATTTGTTTGAAGAATGGCTGAGATTAGCCGAACAAGATTTACGAGCGGCTGAATTATTGACAAAAGAAAATTTTCTTTCAAACGTTGTATTGTTTAATTGACAGCATTTACATTGATACGAGGTACCCGTCAACATTAGGAATATTACCGTCAGGTTTTCCGGGAAAGGAAGAAACTAAAAAGGCACTTGAAATTGCAGGCAAAGTGTTTGGTTATTCAAAAAAAATCCTACGAAAAAATCCCCTTTAATCATTTCTTAATTTAAAAGTTTTCCCTTTTTTAAATTCGTTTAGCCTTGCCCGGAAATATTCTTCGGCTTTATTAAAATTAGTTTGAGGATATTTTGTTTTCATTTGTTCGACAAGTTTCAGAGAGAAATTAAGAAACTCTTTGTACTTAACGGAACGGGGATTTACCGCTCTGTGTTGCAAAGCTTTTGCAAGCGTGTTGGTATCTCTATAAAATTCTTTAGTCTCTTCGTCAAAAAAATATTCCGAGAATATTTCACGAATGTATTTAACCGCTGCCTCGTTGGGATGAACCAAATCTTCTGCGTAGAAGCGGTAATCTCTTAAATCGTCATTTACAATTTCGTAAGAAGGGAAATAAAGAACCCTTTCGTTTTCTTGAACTAAATTGTCAACAGCAATCAGCAGGTAGGCTTTACTCAATTGATTGCCGTGTAAGCCGTCTTTAATGTGTCTCACCGGACTTACGGTTAAAATGATTTTTGCATTCTTGTTAAAGATTCTAATAATTTCAATAATTTGTTTAATAAAAGAATAACTCTCTTCTATTTGCAACATCCTGCGTGAGAAAAATTTTTGCGGTATTTTGTGACAGTTGGAAACAATCAACTTACTTTCGATGTGCTCGTAAACGAAAGACGTACCCAACGTAAGAATAACTGAATCAACATTTCGGAGAAATTTATTTAGTTCAAATATTGAATTATTCACATTTTGAAGACAAACATTTACGTCATCATCGGAAAACTCACTGTTGTGGTAAAAGCTGTGCCATTGCCCGCCATGGAATATTAAATCGTTTCTTTTTAACTCCTTTT
The DNA here is from genome assembly GCA_015486905.1 of Melioribacteraceae bacterium. Classification (GTDB taxonomy): domain Bacteria; phylum Bacteroidota; class Ignavibacteria; order Ignavibacteriales; family Melioribacteraceae; genus WFQV01. The sequence goes on from WFQV01000389.1 coordinate 9,562, forward strand.
TCTCTTTAGCCAAAAGAAACATATTTAAGATTGCTGCCGGATTGTAAAGCACACCGAAAGGGTTCCCCAATACGTTAAGGAAATGGGAACTCAAACCATCGGCAATATTTTCAGCAAAGCAGGAACCCACTGATAGGATTTTGTCTTTGTAAGAAATTTTTACAGCCGGTTCTTCTATTTCAATTTCGGTTCTGAATTTCATTGCTAATCTTTTAATATTTCTTTTTACTTCAATCAAAAGTTACTAAAAATAAAAATCATCCCAAATCCGTTATTGGAAAAATACTTTATTAAAAGTAGGGCGAAGTCGGACCTGTCGCGCCGTTCCCTGCAGGATGTGGGGGAATGCGAACAATCCAATATTTTTTGATTTAATGAACATTAACTTGAACCCCTTCGGAGTTATTTTCCCCTATTTGATTCTTCGTTCTACAGACATTGAACCCCTTCGGGGTTCTATCTTTCTTGTTGATTCTTTGCTCTAGCTACATTGAACCTCACGCATTTTGCAGGGTAAACTACTTCGCGGTTCTTCCGATGTTTTCATATTCAACCTTAAAGAATAAATTAAACTTTTATTCACTTAAAAAGGTGAATTTCAACCGACCCCGACCTTGACGGAGTCAAGTGTCGGGGGTCGAATGTCTATAGAAGGAAACTACAGAAGTGGAAAA
>WFQV01000390.1 GCA_015486905.1 Melioribacteraceae bacterium
GTTTTTATTGCAATAGATCAAAAAAGTCTTGATTTATTTGATAAGGAAGGGGTTGGCTGGCCTTGGCCCCGCAGTTTTTACAAGAAAATTCTTCAATTTGCCGAAGAAGGAAAAGCCAAAGCTGTGGTGTTCGACATTGATTTTTCCAACAACTTAAATAACGGCGAGGTGGAATCTTCCGATGATTTGGAGTTTGCCGATGAACTTAAAAAAGCGCCCAATCCCTTTCTAATTATGGTCGCTCAAATGGATACGGCTAATAACCGAATTGATTATTCGCAAGCCAAACATCTTGAAGGGAATGAAATTATTTTCCCCGCCCCTAAAAAATACACAGGGGTGAGTCTTCCACAAAAAACATTCCTTTTGGAAAATGTTAATTTGGGCGTTGCTAATCTATTTGCCGATAAAGATGGAATAATTAGAAATGCTTATTTTAGTTTTAAAGTAGGCTCAAAGTACTATGCATATTTACCTTACGCATTGTTCTTAAAGCTTTCGAACCTAAAAAATATTTATTTTCCTAAGGAAAAAAAATTTCTAATAAATTGGTACGGCGGTGGCGGACCGGACGGAACGTACAAATATTATTCCTTTGCTTCTGTTCTTCTTTCCCAGTTGAAATATGAAAAAAATATGCCACCAATTATCCCTCCTTCTATTTTAAGAAATAAGGTTATCTTTGTCGGAGGAATTGCGAAAGGTCTTTTGGATATTAAAAATACTCCAATGTCCCAACTGGGGCTTTTCCCCGGAATGGAAGTTCACGCTGTGGTTTTTAATAATTTAATCAATGCGGATTTCCTTTTTCCCGTTCAGCGTTGGCTTGAGTTCACCCTTTCATTATTATTGGCACTCCTTACCGTTTATTTTGTTGATTCCCTCAAAATGTACTTTAGTTTTCCTTTAGTTGCTTTGCTAATAATTGTTTTAATTTCTGTATCTCTTAATTTGTTTGAGAGCAATTATTATTTGAGAATTGTTTATCCTGTTTTTTCATCTTTGCTTGCTGTTTTCCTGACTGTTGTTTTTAATTATTTAATAGTAGGAAGGGAAAAGAAACAGCTAAAGATGCTTTTTTCAAAATACGTTATGCCAGATGTTGTTGAAGAGTTAATTGCAAACCCGGAATTAGTTGAGCTAAAGGGTAAGGAAATATTTGCTACTGTCTTTTTCTCCGACGTTGCAAATTTTACTTCTATCTCCGAGGGGTTAACTCCACAAAAATTGGTCTCACATTTGAATAATTATTTTGAGATTGTAAGTAATATCCTTCTTAAAAATCGAGCAATGATAGATAAATATATGGGCGATGGAATAATGGCTGTCTTTGGTGCTCCGGTTAGTATTAAAGAACATGCCGAATTAGCTTGCCGCTCTGCACTTAAAATTCAAGAATTATTGAACCATTCGGTGAAAGATAACGGAACTCCCGAGACGCCAATATTTAACACAAGAATTGGTTTGCATTCGGGGGAAATGATTGTCGGGAATGTTGGTACGTCGCTTAGGATGGACTATACCGCCATTGGCGATACGGTCAATACTGCATCTCGGTTGGAAAGCGCTAATAAAATTTACGGAACGAGAGTTTTAGTATCCGAATCTACTTACAGGTTAGTAAAAGATAAATTCCTTTTTCGTGAAATTGATTTAATAGCCGTTAAGGGTAAAAGAATTCCTATTAAAATTTACGAACTGCAAAATAATGAAAATAATAATATCGAGAGGAAGAAAATAATTGAAGTTTTTGAAACCGCTCTTTCATTGTATCGTTCTCGTAAATTGGAAGAAGCAATTGAAAAGTTTGAAAATTTCTTAAAGTTATGGGGCGATGATGATGCCGCCAAACTTTATATTAACAGATGCAAAATGTTTTTGAAAAACCCTCCGCCGGAAAATTGGGATGGAGTTTTTTATGCCACTACAAAATAGGTGTGAAATGAAAAGACTAATAATAATTTTATTTTTGGCATTTGTCTCGAATTTGTGGGGACAAACTCTTTTTACAAAGGAAGCAAACAACTACTTAAGGGAAGGTCCGGGACCTTTTTACAATTTAATTAGAGTTCTTCCGCAAGGAACAAAAGTAATTACTCTTCAAAAAGAGAAACGTTGGGTTAAGGTTAAAACCGAAACCGGTGCTGAAGGTTGGTTGTCAATGCGTTCTCTTTCCGAGGAAAGACAAAAAAAGAAACTTTCCGCTTTGGCAAAGTTATGGTCTTCCAGTAAAGTATCCCGTATTTCTCTTGCGGGAGCAATAAAGGGACTTCTTGGTAAAGCCGGAAAATCCAACCAAGGTGATTTTGAACGACTTTTGAGATATTCACATTATTCTATTACTCCCACACAGATAGCATCGTTCGTTAAAGAACTAAATGCACGCCCTTCGGAAAATCGCCACGAAGTAGATTGGGAGGATGCGGATTTAACAATACCCAAAGGCGAACCTGGCGTAAAGGAAATGCAGATTGGTCTTGGAGTTGCCGCGAGACTTGTAAACGAACCCTTAATTATAAACGAGGAGATACGAAATTATCTTTATTTGATAATGAATGCTTTGACGTACAATTCGGATTTTTACGATAGGGAGTTTTACATCTTCCTTTTAAATAAAAA
>WFQV01000391.1 GCA_015486905.1 Melioribacteraceae bacterium
ATTTTATTCCCCGGGAAGGAATCGAAGAGGGGTGGTGCGGCAATAACCCACGCTAAGTCGCGCAGCTCAGGTGTTTTGAACTTTTTGATTCCCTTGTTAACGAATTGCAAATAATTTGTGTCCATTTCCGCTTTAAACATTACCCCCGGAGAGGCGCATCCCTCCGGGAGCCTTTATTTTCAATACATTTGTAATCCCATGTTGTAAAACATAAATGAGAAAATGTCGGTGTAAAGATTGATTGTTTTTGTAGTGCTTGTTCCGGCACCGTGCCCAACCTTGGTTTCTATTCGAATTAAAATGGGATTTTTACCTTTGTACTTTGCTTGCATAGTAGCGGCGTATTTGAACGAATGAGCCGGGAAAACCCTATCGTCGTGGTCGGCGGTAGTAATTAACATAGCAGGGTAATTTAATCCTTTTCTAATATTTTGCAGGGGCGAGTATTTGTAAATGTAATTAAATTGCTCTTTGTTTTCACTGGAGCCGTATTCGGAAACCCAAGCCCAGCCTATTGTAAACCTTTGGAAACGGAGCATGTCCATTACACCCACAGCAGCTATTGCAACACGAAATAGGTCGGGGCGTTGATTAACAACCGCACCTATTAAAAGTCCGCCGTTCGAACCGCCAAAAATAGCAAGCCGCTTTTTCGATGTGTATTTTTCTTTAATTAAATATTCTGCCGCGGCAATGAAATCGTCAAATACGTTTTGTTTGTGAAATAGCATTCCCGCCTTGTGCCACTTTTCACCGTACTCGCTGCCGCCCCTAAGGCAAGCCATTGCGTAAACGCCGCCGTTTTCCAAAAGGGGCAGAATAGTTAAGCGGAAGGAAGGTGTCATTGCAATGTCGAAACCGCCGTAGCCGTAAAGCATTGTGGGGTTTTCTCCGTTTAATTTCAAACCTTTTTTGTGAACAATGAAAAGAGGGATGCGTGTGCCGTCCTTGCTTTTGTAAAATACTTCTTTGGTGATGTAATTATTAATGTCGAATTTCAGGTTTGGTTTTCTGAAAAGGACGGAAGTATTTTTTTCGACATCGTACTTGTAAATTGAAGGCGGATAAGTGAAGGAGGTAAATGTGTAAAAAACTTCTTTGTCCTTCTTCTTCCCCCAGAATCCGTAAGCCGTTCCGATACCCGGCAGTTTAACCGAATAGAGACGTTTGCCCGAATAATCGTAAACCCACACTTTTGTATTTGCATCCTGAAGATAAGAGACGATTAATTTACCGCCGACAGACGAAACGCTTTTAATCACATTGCGACTTTCGGGAATAATTATCTTCCAATTTTTTTCAGCCGGGTTTTCAGGATCAACAAGAACAACGCGGAAATTAGGCGCATTTAAATCCGTTCTAATTAAAAACTTTCCGCCGATGTCATCAACAAAACCGTAGTGAGCATTCGGTTCCGGAAAAATCATTTTAATTTGCGGCTTGCCTTCACCGAGTTTTGCATAAGCCAAGCGGTTATTGTTCGATGCTCCTTCCCAAATGCTGACAATCAAATACTTCCCGTCTTCGGTTGCGTATCCGTCAAAGCCACGCTCCGGGTGAAGCTTGTCTTCATAAATTAATTTGTCCTCCGACTGCGGTGTTCCTACTTTATGGTAATAAAGTTTCTGAAATTCATTCTTGACCTTTAGTTTGTTTACGCCCTTTGGCTCGGCATACCTTGAGTAGAAAAATCCATACTTGTACCAGGACATTCCGGAAAATTTAATCCACTTCAAATGGTCGGGTAAAAGTTTATTCTCGGCAACGTTTTTTACAAAAATCTCGCGCCAGTCCGAGCCCCCTCTTGAAATACTGTAACTGCAATACTTTGCATCTTTTGAAAATGTGTAAGCCGAAAGGCTGACCGAGCCGTCCTTCGAGAAAGTGTTCGGGTTAAGAAAAACTTTAGGCTTTCCTTTTAATCCTACTTGGTAATAAACAACACTCTGCTCCTGCAGTCCGTTGTTCTTAGAGTAGAAATAATACTTGTTTTCTTTTCTTGGTGCCGAATATTTTTCGTAATTCCACAATTCTTTAAATCTTTTCCTCAGTTTATCCCGGAAGGGAATTTTTTGCAGATAACTTTGCGTTAATGCGTTCTCTTCTTTAACCCATTTTTTTACTGCCGGTGAATTTACATCTTCCATCCAACGGTAAGGGTCGGGGATTTTCACTCCGAAGTAATTATCAACCACATTCCCTTTTTTAGCTTGGGGATATTTCAGTTGTGCAAAGGTCGAAGTGAAAAAGACTAATAAAATAATCTGGGTAAATAAAAATATTCTCTTCATTGCGAATCTCCTTATCTAATTTGGTTTTCTAAAATAAGAAACGTTAAATTATTTTGAAAATTAAATTTGGATTATCTCTAAGATGCGGAGATTAAAAAATTTAGGAATGTGGAGATAAAGAAAAACCACCCGAGGATTACCGCAACGGGCAGTTGAAATTAAATACCTTTTATTCCGTTACGTCAACAATAACTTCGTCGCTTTGCCAAAGCCCGTGCTTTGTGCAATAAGCCATTGCGGTGAGTTTCATTTTCTTTTTGGTAGGAACAATGTAAAAATCAACTTCAACTTGGTCGGGTTGATTGCCAAGAGCTCCGGCAACAAAAGTAGCCTGTGCCAGGAAAGTTTCGCCGTCCCACAATTGAACGTAAGCAATGTAATGATCAAAATCGTCGGGGTGTTTGTATTCGTCGCCGACTTTAACTTTTACTTTGAACTTCTCGCCTTTCTTCGCTGTTTTTTCACAATGGACAAATGCAGAATGACGGTCAATGTAATCTTTCTTAGCTTCTTTGTCTATTTGTGAGATGTCCTCATATCTATTTATTTTCATCTTTTACCTCCCGGTTATTTTATTATTGTTAATTAAAAATAATTTGAATCTAAATTTAATAAAAAATTCAACAATATAATTTAGCGGATAAAAGAAAGCAGTTATTTATTAAGAGGAACGCCTGCGGGTACAGATTTAAAATCAGAGGCAAAAAATGATAAAATAAGAAAGAAGAAACGAGAAATAAGAAATAGTTAAACGCGAGACGCCCGCCTTCGTCTGCGCTTCGCTTGACTACGTCGTGACAAGCAAGAGGTAAGACGCAAGGTTTATTGTAGTCAAATCGAGAACCTTGCATAAATGGATGATTGTATGAATGGATGGTTGGATAGTTCGCTTTTCCCAGCATTCTGCGAGGTTTACCCCGCATTCTGATGGGCGAGGTTCTCAAAACACACTAAGAATCAGACCTACCTCATGCCTGCCGGCAGGCAGGGCATGCAGGTCGGGAAGGGAGGGAAAAGATGGGTTAGGAAAAATAAGGAAATCAAAAAATATTAACAAAACGCTCAGAAGGAAAAGACAAGATAATTTTTTTGAAACCAAATTTAAACTTGTGCCAGACTTCTACAAATTGCTTTTTCCCTTATCTGAAATCTTTATTAAATTTGGTGCTAAAATTTGTGCTTTAATAAAAAGGAAAAGAAATGAGAACCCGTAATTTCACTTTATTGCTCGTTTTGTTACTAAGCGTAACATTAACCGCTCAAGACAGCCTTAAAAAGAATTACCAATTCGAGATGCTTTACAAAGTAAAAACTACACCGGTTAAAAGTCAACATAGAACCGGTACCTGTTGGGATTACGCCACTACGTCGTTCATGGAGACCGAACTGTTGCGTGAAGGGAAAGGCGAATTCGACCTTTCCGAAATGTACATCGTAAGAATGGCTTACCCGGAAAAGGCTGACCTTTACGTGCGATTCCACGGTAAAGAAAATTTCTCGGAAGGAGGACAGGCACACGACTTTATGAACGTTCTGCGAAATTACGGAATTGTGCCGCAATCCGTTTACAACGGAAATATTGTAGATCCGAAAACGTACAACCATCGCGAGGTCTATTCCGAAATGAACGCTATGTTGAACGCCGTTCTAAAGCAAGCTCATCCTACCGATAAATGGGAAAAAGCAATTGCTGCGGTGCTTGATGTTTATCTCGGTAAACCGCCGAAAGAATTTGAATACAACGATGAAACTTTTACACCTAAGAGTTTTCTGAATTACCTCGGCTTTATTCCTGACGATTACGTCGAGATATCTTCATTTACCCACCATCCGTTCTATTCGAAGTTCGTACTTGAAGTGCCGGACAATTGGAGTCACGACGAATATTACAACGTTCCCATTGACGACTTAATAAAAATAATGAAATACGCCTTGAAGAACGGCTACTCCGTTGATTGGGACGGTGATATCGGCAGGGAATATTTCAGGCGGGACGGCATTGCGATAGTGCCCGAAAATATTAAGGATTTAACTTACCCGGTCAAGGAGAAGAAAGTTACACAGGAACTTCGCCAAAAGGAATTCAACAATTTTCAGACCACGGACGATCACTTAATGCACATCACCGGCTTGGCTAAAGAAAAGAGCGGAACCATTTTCTTTTACACCAAGAATTCCTGGGGTACAAAGCCCGGCTACGACGGATTCTGGTACATGTCCGAACCTTATGTGAGATTAAAAACAATCGCAATAATGGTAAACAAAAATTCAGTACCCAAAGAAATAAGAGAGAAATTAAAGTTTTAAATTTTTATCGGCGAGGGGCTGTCCGAAAAGCACCGATCTGTAATTGCGAGAAGTGAAACCACGGAGAAAAGTGTAGGATAAAACGGACTTTTGGATGATTGGATGGATGGATGATTGGATGGTTCATCTTCCCTCGCATTTGCTCGGACTTCGGCGCTACAGGTTGGATGATTGTTCTGTCATTTTTTGCTTAGAGGTTAAGGTTGAAACTTGTTACAGATTACCGAAAAACAAAATGTACAGAATAATTTTAACAAAGCTTCACATGAGCGACATCTCATTAAGCCCGAGCTTCAGCTCAGGCGTAGTGGGAGAAAAAACATAAAGTGTTTTGGCGCGATTTTTGGGTTTGCTCGTTTTGGAAAAGATAAAAATCGTGACAAAACTTTGAATTGAAGTTAACACATGAAACAGCCATGACTAAATTTAAAACACATAACTTGTCCCGGATTATTGGATGATTGGATGAGTGGATGATTGGATGGTGAATGGGGTGTTGAAATTTTGGAAGAATAGTACCCTCAATCAAATCTTCGTTTTTTTGTCAAAATATTTTAAACTTTCTGTAATAAATAAAATTTGTAAATTGGTTGCCAGCTTTGCCGCGATAAGAATGATTGGATTGTTTGATGGTGAATTGTGAATGGTAAAAGGAGTGTTGGAATATTGGAATGTTGGAATAATGGAATGTTGGGTTTGTCGGCATTGCGGTTAACTTTAGTCAACTCTA
>WFQV01000392.1 GCA_015486905.1 Melioribacteraceae bacterium
GACTTTGGCAGTTTATGCGCAGTACGGCACGACTTTACGATTTGGAAGTAAATTTTTACGTTGACGAACGCCGCGACCCCGAAAAGGCAACACGCGCGGCAGCACGGCACATCCGCGACCTTTACGTCTCGCTCGGCGATTGGTACCTTGCGGTTGCCGCTTACAATTGTGGAGAAGCAAGAGTTAAATGGGCTGAAAGGCATGCAGGCAGTTCCGATTTTTGGAAGTTGCGCCGCTTCCTTCCGAGAGAAACGAGGAATTACGTACCGCAATACATTGCAGTTACGGTAATTGGCAGTGCACCGGAAAAATTCGGATTTAAAATTAAAAATTACGATAAACCTTACGATTATGCCGAATATGAGATAAACGAACCGGTGGATTTGAGTGTCCTTGCCAAATGTGCCGGAATTTCACTTAAGACTTTGCGTGATTTGAATCCTTCGTTGATTCAGAATTCCACACCTCCTAAAGATTACGGCCCTTTTGAGTTGAGAATTCCCCGAACTTCGTACGATGCATTTGTTACGAACTTGAAAAACATTCCCGACGATGCGAAAATTCAGTACGTGTTTCACAGAGTAAAACGCGGTGAAACCCTTTCGGAAATTGCTTTCAAATATCACGTGAATTTGAATAAAATTGTCAGCTTTAACGGTCTGCATTCCCGCTCCAGAATTTATCCGGGGATGAGATTAAAAATCCCCGTTGCCAAAATCGGTGTAAATGATTTTGACCTCAGCATGGACGTTGAACCGGCGCTTGACGACCTTTACGTTCAAAATACTAAAAAGCCGTACAAACTTGTAATTAATCCTTCGGATACAGCCAAAGATTTTCTTTCTCTCTATTCGGAAATTTACTCCGATTCGGTTGAAGCGGTAATCCCGGATAATTCTGCCCCTGTTAAATACCGTGTAAAAAAATACGACAACCTTGTTGACCTTGCCGATTTGTTCAAAGTGCGGGTCTCCGATATTCGAAATTGGAACAATTTGCCTTACACTACCACCATTCACGTTGGACAAACAATTACGCTTTACGTTCCGAAGGATAAAGCAGATTACTACGCTAAATTTAACAATATGAGCCGTGACAAAAAGTTAAGCATTATTTATGCAAACTCCGGCGGAAGGTGGCTTACGCACAGAATCAGAAGCGGAGAAGTGCTGGGCAAAATTGCCGAAAAATACGGCGTGAGAGTTAGTCAACTCAAACGCTGGAATCATATTCGCGGCAGTAGAATTTATGCCGGGCAGAGACTCAAGATTCTTGTCGGCGCTAACTACGGAAGTCTAACTACCGCTGCACTGACGCAGAAAGTACAGCAGAAATCTTCCAAATTGAAAATTAACAAAGGCAATTATTACAAAGTAAAAGCAGGCGACACGATTAGCGAGATTGCAATGAATTACGGCATTTCGAGCAGGCAGATACGCCGCTGGAATAATTTGCATTCAAATAAAATTCGCGTAGGACAACTTTTAAGGATTTCATCCGCAAAATCTTTCACCGAGAAAGTAGCTAAAAAATCCGTAAAATCTGCTAAGAAAGAAGTTAAGGGTTTTGTCCGATACAAAGTAAAGCAAGGTGATGTAATCGGAATAATTGCGGAAAATTTCCACGTTAGCGTTTCCGATATTAGACGCTGGAATAATTTGAGGTCGAACAAGATTGTAGCAGGCAAAACACTTAAAATTAAACCGGGCAAGGTTCAAGTTGCCGCCGCAACCGCCGTACCCAAGGAGGAAAAACTCCCCCCCGACTTTACTACTTACAAAATAAAACCAGGCGATACTATTAGCGACATAGCAATTAAGTTTAACGTTTCAATCCGAGAAATTAAAAAATGGAACGACTTGGCTTCAAACAAAATAAAAGCCGGAAAAATTTTGAAGATTAAGAAAGTTAAAGAAGAATTGGCTTTGAACGATCCTCCGGTGAAGAAAATTACCGCTACAAGAAAGAACTCTAACAGTAAAAGTGTTTCGTACATTGTTAAGCCTGGTGATACTCTCGGACAAATAGCAGAGAATTTTCACATACTCGCAAAAGATATTCGTAAATGGAATAAAATTAAAGGCAGCAAGATTATTCCAGGACAGGAACTTGTAATTTACCCTGGAAAGAAGAAGGAGAAAAAGAGCGAAAATTTCAACGGGAAAGTTTACGTTGTTCAGCAGGGCGATGCTCTTTGGAATATTGCAAAAGAGTACAACGTAGAAGTTGACAAGCTGCGCGAGTGGAATAATCTTGAAGGTAACAAAATTAGAGTCGGGCAAAAATTAAAGATTTTAAACCTTGAGAATTAATTCTAACTCGCAACAACTTGACCTCATGTCAATTGCATTGTATTAAGGAAAGTAAGAGGTTGTACTTTTCGCGCTTATTTCATTTCCGCAATTATCTCACAGATTTTGTCCTGGTAGTTGCGAGCTGTGTCTGCAGAACCGACAAAATTCTGAACAAAAATTGAGAAGGCAATATTATCTCCGCCAGCGGATTTCACAAAACCGGAGAGTGTACTAACTCCGCTCAGCGTGCCGGTCTTGGCATGAACATTGTTATAAGCCAAACCTTTTTTCATCCTGTGTTTTAGTGTGCCGTCAACTCCGGCAACGGGGAAAGAATTTCTCAATATGTTGTAAAGTTCGGGACGATTGAAATAAAAATATTTTAAGACGCTTACAATCAATTGGGGATTAACAAGGTTATAATGCGAAACGCCGGAACCGTCCACAATACGGTATTCTTTCGGGTTTAATCCGATTATTGTAATTAAACTGTCAATCATCTTAATACCTTTCTTGGCGGATGTCGGTGCACCGAAAAACTTCAGTCCCAAAGCTCGCAATGTCATTTCCGCCGAAA
>WFQV01000393.1 GCA_015486905.1 Melioribacteraceae bacterium
AGAGGACAGAAAATTTTTAATTCTTAACCTGCCTACCGCCTGCCTGCCGGCAGGCAGGGCAGGCAGGTTTTTAATTTTTAATTGAATAAATCCGTGTCATCCGTGTTCTATCAAATCCGCGAAAATCTTAATCAATCATGAAAAATCTGCGTCCCATTCCTTACTTGTATTGCATTAACCCCTCGATTTCCTTTAAATATTTTAAAGAAAGTTCATCGGCTTTTTCTTGCGTGTTCGCCTCAGTGTAAATCCTAATTATCGGTTCGGTATTTGATTTCCTCAAATGAACCCAATGGTCTTCAAAGTCAATTCTTAATCCGTCGTCCGTATTAATTTTTTCCGAAGAATATTTTCTTTTCATTTCTTCGATTATTTCATCGGGATTTTTTTCACTCAATTTCACTTTGCGTTTGGAGATTAAATAATTCGGCATTGATGCTTTAAGTTGACTCATTGTACCGCCAAATTCAAGCAAATGCTGTAAGATAATTGCCGTGCCCACTAAGGCATCGCGACCGTAATGAACCGCAGGATAAATAACTCCTCCGCTTCCTTCCCCTCCAATAACTGCATCGACTTCTTTCATTTTCTTAACTACGTTTGCTTCACCCACGGGGGAGCGAAATACTTTGCATCCGTATTGTGCGGCAATATCCTCGACGGCTCGCGTAGTTGAAAGATTAACAACAACGTTCCCTTTTTCTTTAGACAGCACAAACTTAACCGCTTGTGCAATTGTGTATTCTTCGTTAAAAGGTTCACCGTTTTCCATTATTAAAACAAGTCTGTCAACGTCAGGGTCAACCACTATTCCCAAATCGACATTGCTGTTTTTTACCTTTTCCATTGTTGATTTTAAATTTACCGGGATGGGCTCTGGAAGGCGAGGGAAAATTCCGTTCTTTTCACAATCGTGTTTTACCACATCGCAGCCGAATTGTTCAAGAAGTTCGGGCATTACGTAACTGCCGGCACCGTTAACACAATCTAATAAAACTTTAAATTTTCTTCTGCGAATTGCGTCTGTATTAATGTATTTCATTTTCAGAACGGCATCCAAATGTTTTTGTAAACCCTCAGGGTATTCGGTTACTTTGCCGAGTTCATTCCAGGTTTTGTAATTGATTTGAGCTTCTTCAAAATTTTCCAACATCATCTTGTTTTCTTCGGTTGTCATAAATTCACCGTTGGAATTAAGCAGCTTCAAAGCGTTCCATTCGTTAGGATTATGACTGGCGGAAATTGAAATACCACCTTGAGCTTTTAAATTTCTGACATTAAAAAGAACTGTGGGGGTAGGGCAAATTCCAATGTCTATTACATTTAAACCTTTAGCCAAAAGTGTTCCGACAATTAAATCTTTAACCATTGTTCGGGAAATTCTGCCATCGTTGCCGATTACCACATCTCCACCGCCTACAAAATCCGCATAGGCGGAAGTGTATTTTACAATTGTGTGCGGGTCAAGTCCGTTCCCGATTATTCCACGAATGCCCGAAACGCTTACCATTAAAGTGCCCATTATTACTCCGATTATTTCAAAATTATTTTTTCAATAATTAAAGATATTAACTTTTTTATTGGGAAACATCGAGAAGGGATTAATAAAAAGAAAGCGCCGCAATCGTGTTTGTGGCGCTTAAGAAATTATTTTACCAAAAGCATTTTTCTGCTTATTACGCTTCCATTTGCCTCAAGCCTGTAAATGTAAGTTCCACTTGAAAGATTGGAACCGTTAAACAACACTTCATACTCGCCGGCGGAGAGCATTTTATTATTAACCAATCTTGTAATTTCTTTCCCCAGCATATCGTAAACCGTTAAAGTAACTTCTGATGTTTTTTCCAGTCCGAATTTTATGAACGTTGTCGGGTTAAACGGATTAGGATAGTTTTGCGCTAGGAAAAATTTTTGGGGAACTTGAATTTCCTTTTCCGTTCCGGAGGAAATCTGCGGATCAAGAATAATAATCGGAATTCGCCCAGGTTGATTACCGTCTGTGTAAAGAACTTCTTCGTAAGGATCGTCGTCAACATTGGCTATTCTAACTTGATCAAAGCGATGTCCTTTTTCATCCGTGTAAAGAGAATCAATAATCGAAATATCCCAACTCGACATACTATTAAACGAGCCCGAGCCTTTATATTCCATTCTTACAATGGCACCGTCGGGAGTAGCTCCTCTTGTACCGAACACAATGTCGATATTTCCGTCTTGATCAATATCTCCCCAATCGCCTCCGTTTAGCCTTCCGTCGCCAATTAATGAAGAGAAGTCTGCAATTACCGTAGCGGTGAAGCCTCCGAAAACATCGTTATCAATGTAATAAGCTTTGTTTTCTCCAGCAGTCCAACCGCCAATCACAACTTCGGTTTTTCCATCCCCGTCAATATCCGTAGCGATAGCTGATTTCCAAGAACCTCCAGGTACAAAATTAGGCAGGTTGTCGTTTATTTTCCAACTTCCGTCGGAATAATCCACCTTGGTCACGGAACCGTCGCTGTGAAAGAGAATAATAGATTGGTCCATTACAGCCATGTCATAAATAGTGGAAGGATTAATGTTTGAATTTAATCCGCTTGCTTCAAGTGTCCACGTTACGCCAGAGCCATCGTCGGGAATATCGTCAACAGAAACAACCGCAAAACGGTAGTTGCCTTTTCGGTCTGCAAAAATCAATTCGTTTCGTCCGTCGTTATCAATGTCGCAAACATGTAACCTGATAGGTCTAACTTCAAAGTTGTCTTGGTCGGTAATTGTCCAAGTTGTGTTTGGGACAATACCGCCGAACTGTGATGCACCCATGTTGTCGCTACCGTCACCGGGATATTCAAAAACGATTATCCTCGCAGGATTCAGATTATTCGGGCCGAGGTTGTTAGCTGGGCACCAAATAGCCTCAGGTTTACCGTCTTTGTCAAGGTCTCCGTGAATAAGCGGTCCCCAACTATTTTGTTGCGGAATGGTCGCCATTTCGTAACTCCAAACGGAATCCCACTGATTGCCATGTTTTTCGAATTTGTAGATGCGCGGGATTAATTCCGCGCCTCCTTGATCAAGCATGTTATTAACAGCGTATATTTCAACGTTCCCGTCTCCGTCAAAATCGACACCCGCAAAGAATTCCCCGAATCCGGTATTCTCTATTACAGGGACAGGAATTTCGTAAACTCTTTTGAAAGTTTGTGCTTGGAGGGAAAAAGCAAAAAGAGTAAAAACAAGTAAAAGTTTTTTCATTGGTATCTCCTTGAAGAAAGTAAAAGAAAATATTATTTAAAAGCTTTTTAAATTACTAATATGGATTTATTAAATCAAGAAAGTCGAAAATATAAAAGTTTTTTGACATTAATTAAGTTTTATTTATGTAAATAAATATTTTTAATCTTTAAGTCAGCTACTTAAAAAACATTTGACTTAAAATAATAAGAAAGTTATTTTTGACGTCTTAATGTGTGTAAAAATAATAGACCTAATAAATGTCAAAAATCATATCACAAAAATCTTAGAGGTAGCCAATATGAATTCAAAACTACGAGTGCTCTTCGCTCTTCTATTTTTTGCGTTCTCAGTTAAAATGTTTGCCGGTAACACCGGTAAAATTGCAGGTACGGTCAAAGATAAAGAGACCGGCGAAGCTCTACCATTTGCAAACGTAATAGTAGAAGGCACAACGATGGGGGCGGCTACGGATATCGAAGGTAATTTCGTTATCCTTAATGTTCCCCCCGGGATTTACAAGGTAACGGCTTCTGTTGTGGGTTACCAAAAACAAACCTACAAAGATGTTCGTGTAAATGTGGATTTTACAACGAGGTTGGACTTCAAACTTGCACCCGGCTCGGTTCAAATGAAAGCCGTTGTGGTGGAAGGTGTGAGAAACCCGTTGATAAGACAGGATTTAACAAATCCTCAAGTAGCAATTACATCCGAGACAATTAAACAATTACCTGTTGACCAAATTTCGGATGTCATTAAATTAACTGCCGGTGTAACCGTCGGCGATAACGGTGCAATACACGTTAGAGGCGGTTACGGCAACGAAATTGCTTACACTCTGAACGGTGTTTCGTTGAACGATCCTTATGGCAACAATCGTTCAATCGGACTTGCAACAAATGCCGTGCAGGAAGTTTCACTTTCCGCCGGTACATTTAGCGCCGAATACGGTAACGCACTTTCCGGTGTTGTTAACTATGTTACCAAAGAAGGTGGAGACAAATATTCATTTAGTTTAAGGGGATACACAGGGGATTACCTTTCAACACACAACGAGCTGTTTGATCATATTGATTTGATTGACCCTTTAAACAGAGCAAGAGGGGAAGTAACTTTCGGCGGTCCTGTCCCGTTCACGCACAAAAAAGTAAAAGTTTTTATGTCAAGCGTTTTTGAAAATTACAAAGGCTGTTTTTACGGGAGAAGGCTCTACAATCCTGGTGACTCTTACCTTTCACGCGAAGCATTTAGAAAAGAAGATCCGCGGCACGGAATTCCAACCGACCCTTATTTCTTTAATCCTTACTCGCCGAACAGTAACGGAGCTCCAACGGGAGACGGTAAATTAGTTCCGATGAATCATTACCGGAGTCTTAATTTACAAGGCAATGTAAGTTACAGGGTCTCCAGTTTATTTAAACTTAGATATGAGGCGGTTTACAATAAGGCTCAATCTCAATCCTTCAGTCGTTCCTACTTATTTAACCCCGATGGAAGGGGGACAAATTACAGCGACGGAATGATTCAAACTTTGGGACTGACGCACACAATAAACGATAGAATGTTCTACACGTTAAAAGCTTCTTACGGTTACAATGAAGGTAAATATTATTTGTACAAAGATGTTAATGACCCGAGATATTTACCCACACTTTACAGGCGGACAATCGGCAACACAATGTACTTGACAGGTGGTACAGACAATTCAAGATTCTTCCGCAAGACAACAACTTCCACAATTAAAGGTGATATGGTTGCCCAGTTGTTTGAACATCATGAAGTAAAGTTTGGTTTCGAAGCAAGATTTCACAATATATTTGTAGAAAGTTACAGCGTACAAGTTCGTAAAGCCGATGGTAGTAACATTACTACCAACGATATGCTTTACGATAGTACGTTAAAAATACTCCGATATAAGCCTGACCCGGTTACTGAACCTTCCCTGATTACTACTTACCGGAAATATCCTGTTGACGGAGCCGCTTACATTCAAGATAAAATAGAATTAGCTAAAACCTTAATTCTTAACATTGGTTTGCGTTACGAGTATTTCGACCCGAAGGCTTATTACAATCCTAACCTTTCAAAAGATTTGCAGGATATTAAATTCGGTTACATTACCCGCAGCTTAGAGAAAGCAAAAGTCAAACAACACATTTCGCCCCGTATCAGTTTTTCATTCCCTATTACGGCAAGGGGAGTATTGAGGTTTAGTTACGGGCATTTTTACCAGAATGGGTCGTTAGCTAGTTTGTACAGAAATTACAATTTTTACGTAGCAAACGTCGGTACCACTCCTTCTTTCGGTAATCCTAATGTCAATATGCAGAAATCGGTTCAGTACGAAATGGGATTGCAACAGCAATTAACCGACAATTTCAAATTCGACTTAACTGCTTATTACAAGGATGTACGGGATTACATTTACACCGAGACAGTTTACACTGAAACGGGTAGGCAGTACAGCGTCTTAACGAACTTAGCTTATTCTAACGTTCGCGGCATTACGCTTTCGTTTTACAAGAGAAGAGCTCCGGGTAGCATGTTTAGTGCGAGGTTAGATTACACATTCCAAATTGCAGAAGGTAACAGAACTTATCCTTCCGACGAGCTTTTCTATAGTGAGGTTTCAGGTAAGCAATCCGAAACATTCTTGGTACCTCTCGGATTTGACAGACAACACGTTATTAACGGAACACTTGCACTAACACAGCCCGGGGACTGGTCATTGGGTATCATTGGTAACTTCCAAACAGGTACTCCATATACTCCGATTTTACCTTCTTCAATTCCGCGTACCATTACTTATGAACAAAGCTCTGCAAGGCAACCGGTTCAGTGGAACGTTGACATGAAATTTGAAAAATACTTCAAAGTTGGGAATGTAAATTATTCTCTTTTCTTACAGATTAGAAACCTTTTTGATGCTGAAAACGAACGTTATGTTTATGCAAGCACGGGACGTGCTCTGCAAGCAGTGGAAGAAACTGCTAACGCCATTCAATTTTCCGATATAAGGAGAAGAATTGAAAGACACGACCCCGGATTGTTCGGAATGAATGTAATAAACGGTTACTATTCCCACCGTCCGGAAAGACTTAGCAGACCACGGGAAGTAAGAGTTGGTTTTTCAGTAATATTTAATTAGTAGAAGGAATGGAAAAAATGAAAAATAAAATTTATCTGTTAATTCTTTTAGCGCTCGGTTTCTTCGCTTTCTCTTCGGTGCATGCTCAAAAATACGATAAATACGGCTACCCGATTTGGAAGCAAATGAGTGATGCAGACGCGCAAAGAATTTTGGGGGATTTATACGCTCCCAAATATTTTAAAACAACAGGCGATCCGAAAATAATCAAAGAATCGGTTATTAGCGGAAATAATATTACCACTATCGTATTTAATTACGGTTCTATTTGCGCTCCGCATAGATTAAGTAACATAGCCGATTTGGTTTGGCAAGGTTTGGGCTACGGATTTGAATTCGGTCCCCTTGCTGCTGCAGAGGTCGTGGATGATTCCGGTAATGTTACGCATATTGTTGATGATTCTTTTATTTTACCCGGGCAAGGGGATTACGACCCCACGCGTACTATTAAATGGGGCTGGCTGCCCAAAGACGGTTATGTAGATACTACGCAGAACGAAATAGCACGTCTTAATATCGGTGATAAAAATCACGACGGCAAACCTGATTCCTGGCCGAGTTCTTGGTATAACCCGAAAGTTGGGAAATATTTATGGCCTGCTTTCCTTGGCGACCAGGCAACGGCACCCGACGAAGAAGTTTACTACGTAGATGACGATTTTACTAATGCCGAATTTCCATATACCCCTGCTCCAACGGATACTACGATGAAAGGATTAGGGTTGAATATGGAAGTCCGTATTATTCAGTTTAATAACCCTCTTGCAAACGATATAATGTTCTTAGTTTACCAAATAACTAACGTGAGCGAAAAAAGGATTAATAAAGCCTATTTCGGAATGCACGGTGACCCCCACGTTGGAGGTTATCAGGATTACAATGATGACTATGCCGGATTTATTGACCCGTTCGGACATTCTCTGCAAGCGGGCAGTACCCCATTCCCACAACGTTCGCGTAACATGGTTTACGCTTGGGATAACCCGCCGGTAGGAATGAACGGACACCCTACGGGTTACTTCGGTTGGAAATTCCTTGAATCACCGTCTAATGCTGTTGACGGCTTTGACAATGATGACGACGGTATTACGGACGAAAGCCCTGAAAACAGTGCGGGTCAATTTATTGATGGTGTTAGTATTCCATTAACTACCGGTATTTCGGACGTTGCGAAATATACGGCGGTTTACGGCGCTCCCAAACCGAGATTTGCCGGTGACGAAGACGGTGACTGGAAAATTGAAAAAGATGATATCGGTATTGACGGTATTGGTCCCGATTCGCCTAATTATCCCGGACCCGACTATGGTGAAGGAGATGGCAAACCGTCTCAAGCATGGTACAAAGATGTAAACGGGAATGATAAATATGATGTTGGTGAGCCTTTGAGCGACGACAGATTACCCGGTTACAAATGGGCTGGTTCGGAACCCGATTTCGGTATGCGAGATGTTAACGAATCCGACCAAATTGGTCTGTCGAGTTTTCACCCATTGCCCTACACAAACTCGTTACCTAACGTACCTATGAACGACCCATTGATGTGGTCATTACTTTCAGCCGATACAATTGATACCGGACAGGAATTACTTTCCCACCCCGGCGATAACGTATTTAACTTCGGTACAGGTCCCTTAAGTTTGGACATCGGTGAAACGCAAAGATTTTCGATGTGTATCCTCTTCGGTAACGATTTGCAGGATTTAGTAATGAATGCCGTAACTTCCAGCAAGATTCTCGAGGCAGATTACCGGTTTGCTCAACCGCCTACAAAACCTATTGTTAAAGCCGTTGCAGGAGATCACAGAGTAACGCTTTATTGGGATACTCGTGCGGAAAATTCAATTGACCCGCTTTCGGGCAAGAAGGATTTCGAAGGTTACAAAATTTACCGCTCGCAGGAATACACTTTCCAAGATGTTTACACAATCACCGACGGCAGGGGCAATCCTTTCTTGGGCAAACCTCTTGCTCAGTTCGATTTGGTTGATTCACTCAAAGGATTTCATCCGGTCGAATATCCAGGCCGTGCTGTTAAATTCTATTTGGGAGATAATACCGGTTTGGTTCATCAATATGTCGATTCAACCGTTACTAACGGGATTACTTACTATTATGCAGTTGTAGCATACGACTTCGGTACGAATGAAATTCCGCCGACAGAAGACCAGGCTGTAATTTCAAGAGACCCGATAACAGGTGCTCTCACATTCGATGTTAATACTGCCGAAGCTACTCCGGGTCCCGTAGCAAACGGAATAGTTGACCCCGAAGTAGGCGAAGGTGGTGTGCCTGAACAGATAGCCGGTAATTCCACGGGTGCAATTAAAGTTCAAGTATTGGACAAATTGAAAGTCCCTGATAAAACTTACACTATTGAATTTGATTCGGACTCTACTTACAACGTAGAGGATTCAACCGGTGTTACGGAAACTTTTTATTCCAAAGATACCGTCTTTGTAGAATTAAGTCATAAAAATGTTATTACAAATAGTGTTATTGTTAAAGATGCCGGCGGAAACATAGTTGATACTTCATTGTATTTCGTTAATACTGAATTTGGGAAAATCAGAGGACTTCATGGCGGCGATTTACCCAAAGGCGAAGCATACACAATTTATTATCGCTACTACCCTGTTTATGAAAGCGGTTTGTTAAACGATGAAGACGCCAACCCCGCATTTAGCGGAATGAAAATATTTGTGAAAAACGATCCTTTGGATTTGGATTACAAAAACAGCGGTTGGATTACTGACACTAAAACCGATGTTAAAGATTCGTTGCTGTGGAGCAGTGCTGCAGGTTCTTACCCTGGCAATCACGTTCAATACCGCGGCGATTGGGAAATAAGGTGGAACAATCTCGAGCAGGATTCCACCGGACACTGGCTTTACACAAGTGATACTGCTTACACAACCACTTTGCAAAAAGTCGTTTGTCCATTCACAATTTACGACGTTACCAACAATAAACCTGCCATTTATTTGGTAGTTGAAAAAACAGGTACAAAACGGAACGGTCAATGGGACTTCGGCGAAGATATTATTCTCCGCCCGTCGGATATAGTTAAACCGTTTGCGGATTTCAGGACTTCTTACTTTCTGCAATTTTCACTTCCGGATACTTCTGTTAATCCGAATCCGAAGCTTCCCGGACAGGATGATATTTATGCAGTCAAAACAACCAAGCCGTTCGAAAAAGGTGACAAGTACTTATTCACGACAAAATCCGCTAAGTTTAGCTCGTCTCGGGCAAAATCTTCCTTGGACAATATCTACGTTGTTCCGAATCCTTACGTTGCTTACAGCGATGCGGAAATGCCCGGAAGAACCAGCCAGAAACGAGGAGACAAAGTGCTCCAGTTTAGAAACCTGCCTCCGAAGTGTACTATTCGTATCTACACGATTACCGGAGAGCTTGTTGACAAAATCGAAAAGGATGACAACTCAAGTATGGCTTCTTGGGATTTGCTCAGTTTCGAAGGTCAAAGAATTGCTTATGGTGTTTACATTTACCACGTCGAAGTACCCGGCGTAGGTGAGAAAATTGGAAGATTTGCTGTAATTAAATAATGCCTATCGGCTTAATTTAACGGAGGAAATAAAATTATGAAAGGCATAAAAAACAAGATTTTGACTGTGATTCTCCTTCTTGGAACCGCTTCGGTCTCAAATGCCCAGCTTTTTAGAAGTACTTCCAAAGTCGGAACTACGGCGGGGCAATTCCTTAAAATAAATCCCGGAGCAAGAGCTGTAGCTATGGGTGGCGCTTTGACATCCATCGGCTCGGATATCTACTCCATTTACTACAACCCGGCAGGTATTGCCGAAGCAACTGCAAATGCGCAAGTTACGTTTAACCATGCAAATTGGTTGGCGGATATGACTTACGACTTTGCCGCCGGTGCAATTAGAATCGAAGGGCTGGGGACAATATTTACCAGCCTAACTGCATTTAACGTACCGGACGAAAAAGTTAGAACGTTCCAAAATCCCGAAGGGGACGGCCGTTACTGGAATGCCGGCGCTTTGGCTATAGGAGTCGGTTACGCAAGACAATTAACAGACAGGTTCTCATTTGGAATCAACGCTAAATATGTTCACGAGTCCATTTGGAACTCAAGTTCCGCCGGTTTTGCAATGGATGTCGGAATGCTTTACCGTACGCCGTTTAACGATTTGAAAATCGGAGCTTCTATTACCAATTACGGTACTAAGATGCAATTAGACGGACGCGACATTCAATTTAACTACGACCCTAACAATGATATTAATAGCGGACCTAACAACATTCCGTCCAAATATTCAATGGGTGAATTTGATATGCCGATGCTTTTCAGAATCGGTTTGTCGATGGATGTTGTTCGCAGCCGTTACATTAGATTAACAACTGCGGTTGACGCTGTTCACCCGAACGACAATAGCGAATATGTAAATAGCGGAATGGAATTTGCTTACAACGAGTCGTTCTTTGTACGTGCCGGTTATAAACAGCTATTCATGAATAATGAAGAAGGCGGTCTTACTTTTGGCGCCGGCATTAAATATTCCGTAAATAGCAATTTTAAGATTGTTCTTGATTACGGCTATGCCGACTACGGAAGATTAAAGGACGTTCAATTTTTTGATATCGGTCTGTTATTTTAGAACGAATTCCTTTTTAATTGGCAGCATTGGGGAGCTCACTTAGTGAGTTCCTCTTGCTGCTATTTTTGTATTTTATGAAAAATCCGAAGAAAAAAATTATCTCTATCAATGATAAATTGAGGGAACATTTCGGCGTACCTCCAAGGGCTGAAAAATTACCCGACCCGTTGGATTTACTGATTGCTACTATCCTTTCTCAAAATACAAACGACAACAATTCCTACAAAGCCTACCAAAATTTAAGGAAGAAATATTCTAAGTGGGAAAAACTTGTAGGTGTTGATGTTAAAGAAATTGAGAATGAAATTCGAGTTGCAGGATTGGCAAAACAGAAAGCCGCTTCGATTAAAAATGTGATTGATTTTCTTTCGGAGAAGAACAAAACTCCTTCTCTTGACTTTGTGAGGGATTTGAAGAGTAATGAAGCGTTAGAAGTAATGACGAAATTTCCTGGAGTGGGAATTAAAACAGCAAGTTGTGTTCTGCTCTTTTCACTCGATAGGGATGTCTGTCCCGTCGATACCCACGTTCACAGAACGTTAAACAGAATAGGTTTGGTAAAGACTTCTTCTCCCGAGAAAACATTTTTAGAAATCAATAAAGATTTTCCCCACGGAATTGCACATCAATTTCACACAAATTTAATAAGATTGGGGAGGGAAATTTGTACGGCGAAATCTCCTCATTGTTCCGCTTGTCCTCTCGTTAAGATGTGTGCTTATCCCGAGAAAAATTTTGAGTCGAAAAAGAAACGGAACGGTAGTTTCATGCTGTTGGATAGTGTTTAGAAATTTGTGGTTCTAAGGGACGCAAAATTTGCGTCCCCTACTTTTTATTAAAATAATTAAATGTGAAAATGTTCAACACTGAATGCGTCGAACTTTTGTAGAAAAAATAAATTTGAAATAATTTTAAGATGCCGAAGGTACCGAAGTGAAGTAATCAATCGAAATGTTTGACGAAGTTGAAAGTTCTAATTTTTCAACACCCCGTCTCCCGACGGCATTTTGGATGAGTGGACAAATGGATAAATGGATGTTC
>WFQV01000394.1 GCA_015486905.1 Melioribacteraceae bacterium
ATCCGTGTCATCCGTGTTCTATTAAATCTGCGTCCTATCACTCGTTAATCGCCAGACGCGAGAAGCTAGACGTAAGAAGTTCGAGTACATTCGAGTACTCGTCAATAGTAATTTATTCGTTCTTCGTTTAGGAGTTTAGTTCGCCTTCGGCGGTTTAGAAGTTTAGAAGCACATAGAGAGAACGGAAAATTTTTAATTCTTAATTCTTAATTCTTAATTGATTAATCTGTGTCCCATTCCCTTCTGCGAAAATCCCGCAACAATCCGTGTCATCCGTGTTCTATTGTCCAAGCTGTCTCCTACCTCATTACAAAGTTTTGTAATAATATTTTGATTATTTTTAGCATAGTTAAAATTTTGAAAAATATTTTAGGAGTTGGAGACAATGAAGAGATTCGTCTTAATATTATCGCTTGTTTTACTTTGCGTGGGGAATTTAAAGTCTCAAACAATTACTTCAGGGACATGGAAAAACGGATTGAAAGAATTAGTTGCCGTACCGGACAGCATGACTTACAACGAATTTCTGAAACTTCAGCGGAAAGTAACTTGGCAGAGAATTTTTGCTTCGGCTTTTATTCCCGGTTACATTCACTTTTATGCGGATCATATGAAAGTCGGCTGGGGTATTATAGTGGGTCGTTTAATAGGTGCTTCATTAATGGTTTACGGATTGTTGGATGAAATCAACTATGCCGGAACGCTAAATTTCTATTCGGTAGTGACGGAGAAAGACCAAATAGAAGCTCGCTCACAAAGGAATCTTACGCTATTTATTACAGGTATGGCAATTAACGTTTTAGGTTTTGCAATTGATTGGGCACGAGGGGACTGGCTTATTTCCAAGGAACGTGATGAGGTGCTTTACAAATACGGTCTTAAATTAAGAGCGAAAGTTTCTCCTAAAGTTTCTTTCATTGGCGGTGAGCCGATTTACGGAGTTAATTTTAAAATAAAATTTTGAGGATAACAATGCGAAATTTAGTTTTTACTTTGCTAATCTTTTTCTCTTATTTATCCTTTGCAGAAAATAATTATCCCCCGGATGTTGAAAAAGTTTTGGAAAAAGCTGGCAAAAACAGAACCGAATTAGAAAGTGTGATTCGGCATTATTCAAAGAACCCGTCCGATTCTCTAAAACTTAAAGCCGCATATTTCTTAATTGGCAATATGGAAGAGCAGTTTTATTCCCATTATATAATTGCCGATACCAACGGAAAGAATTTACATTTCAATGTTCTTAACTATCCCAATTATAAAAAGATGGTGCAGGCGTGGGATTCCCTCGAAGCAATTTACGGTCCCATTAGCAATCAGCGCGATACGGTTATTTACGATTACAACGTGATTACTGCAAAATATTTGATTAACAACATCGACTTGTCTTTCCGCGCTTGGGAAAAATTTCCTTGGGCTCATCACATTAACTTCAAACAATTTTGCGAGTACATTCTACCTTACCGCGGGACAAACGAACCGTTGGAGAATTGGCGTTCATACTTCCGGAAAAAATACCAGTGGGTTGCAGATTCCGTTAAGGACAAATCTGACCCTGTAGAGGCTTGCGCAATTATTAACTCGGATTTACACTCATGGTTTAAGTTTGATTCTCGCTTTTACAGGCAGTCCACCGACCAAGGACTAACCGAAATGCTGAAAAATAAAATGGGCAGATGCGAGGATATGACCAACCTCGCTATTTACGCAATGCGTGCCATGGGTGTTCCGGTTACAAGCGACTTTACACCTTATTGGGCAAAGACAGGCAACAATCACGCTTGGAACACGGTAATCGATAAAACCGGTAAGCCGATTATTTTCATGGGGGGTGAAGCAAACCCGCGTAAGTACAAGTTGAGCCAGGCACTTGCAAAAGTTTACAGAAAAACATTCGCAAGACAGAAAAATTCTTTGGCAGAGATAAAACCCGCGTGGGAAAAAGCGCCGCATTACATTAACCGTAACAACATAATTGACGTAACGAGAGATTACGTAAAAGTTGCTGATGTCCATGTTAAACTGAAAAAAGAAAAACCGGACAGTGTAAACTTTGCTTACATTTGTGTTTTTAACACCGGTGAATGGAAGGCAATTTACTGGAGTCGAATAGACGGTAATAATGCTTTTTTTAGTGATATGGGACTGGATATTGCTTACTTACCGGCGTATTTCAAAAACGGGAAAATTATCCCCGCAGGCGAGCCGTTCATTTTGACTAAGGAAGGGAGAGAACTTCCTCTCGCCCCGGATTTAAAACATTTAAGAAAGATTAAACTTTTTTCTACAACGAGGAAAGTCACTCGCAATGCAACAGATAACATTGAAAAGGCGTACTTTGTGAAAGGTAAAAAATACGAGCTTTTTTATTGGAACTATGGTTGGAAATCGTTAGGGACAAAAACAGCGGGAGCAGGGGCACTCGTTTTCACCGGCGTTCCTTCTAATGCGTTGCTTTGGCTCAAAGTAGAAAATTCAAGATTGGACGAAAGAATCTTTACAATCGACAAACAAGGAAATCAAGTTTGGTGGTAATAACTTCGGAAGTGAAATGATAACAGTGATTGTTACTCGTTACTTAGAACTTACTACTCGTTAATCGCAAGACGCGAGAAGTAAGACGTAAGAAGTTTGAGTCCGTTCGAGTACTCGTCAATAGTAATTCGTACGGTCTTCGTTTAGAGGTTTAGAGTTTAGAAGTTTAGGTTACCCTTGATGCATTCTCTAACTGTTGAAAGCTGGTTACTTATGACTTAAGACTCGTCACTCAGGTCAATATTGAATAGTTCAAAGGTACAAAGGTTCAGAGGTGCAAAGGGACAAAGAGGCTAAGAGGCAAAGAAGAGAACTGTTAAAATATAACAGTGAGCAGCGAACAGAAAATTTTTAATTTTTAATTCTTAATTCTTAATTGATTAATCTGTGTC
>WFQV01000395.1 GCA_015486905.1 Melioribacteraceae bacterium
ATCGGCTCTCAACAACCGAAGAGTATATCCGGAGTAGCCTAAACTTCTAAACAACTAAACCTCTAAACAAAGACCGAATGAATGACGATTAATGGGACGCTGATTTTTCATGATTGATTATGATTTTCGCTTATTAGACAATGGAACACGGATGAAAAGTCTTAAGTATTAAGTAATCGGCTCTCAACAACCGAAGAGTATATCCGGAGTAGCCTAAACTTCTAAACAACTAAACCTCTAAACAAAGACCGAATGAATGACGATTAATGGGACGCTGATTTTTCATGATTGATTATGATTTTCGCTGATTGGACAATGGAACACGGATGACACAGATGCAAAGTCTTAAGTAACGAGTCTTAAGTCTTAAGTTACCAGTGTTCAGCAATCAGTTACCAATCTTCAGAAAATAACTTCAATTTCCCAAATTTTTCTACCTCAATGAATGACGTCCTGTCAACGGCGGGGGAAATGTCAAATCACTTAGAAACGAGTAATGAGTGATGCGTAACGAGTAGAATTAATAACGATAGCCGTTCTCAATAAAATTTCTTACGTCTTACTTCTCGCGTCTTGCGATTGACAAACTACGAACGCTATTCTCCGTTCCTTTGCACCTTTTTTAATTCAAAATAAAAAATTATTTGTAAATTGCCGAAAAATCTCATTTGTCTATCTCGACTTTTTTTACAATTTTCTTAAATAAATTTAAAAATTGATTTTATTTATTCTTAAAAAAATATTATTTTAGAATTAAATTTTGATTTTATGCTCAATTTATGGGGTTTTTATGGAATTAAAGAATATTATTTTCACTGTAGTTTTTATTTTTGCATTTTCATTTCTCTTTTACAGTTTCAAAAAATTCATTTCTTATCTTAAAGTCGGGCAGCCGGAAAACAGATATGACCGTGTACCCGAAAGAATCCTTAACGTAATTAAGGTTGCTTTCGGCCAAACAAAAATATTACGCGATCCCGTTGCCGGTCCGATGCACTTCCTCATTTTCTGGGGTTTTATGATTTTTCTCTTTGAGGTGGTTGAAGCAATAATTCAAGGCTTCTATTCACCTTTTACATGGGAGTTCTTACGAGGCTTCTATTCTTTAATTACTTTTGTTGTCGATATCTTTGCTGTTTTCGTTTTGGTTGCTGTTCTTTTTGCTCTCTTCAGGCGTTACATTCAAAAAGTTAAAAGACTGGAGTTGGACAGGACCGCCAAAATTGACGCAACGGTTGTGTTGACATTAATTTTAATTGTTGTACTTGCAATGTTGGGACAGAACTCATCTTCGATTGCCGCACGTAATTTTAAGTTGGGTGAGTATGAATTCCGCCCCGTCTCCTATGCTTTGGCGCATCTCTTATTCAAATCGCCGCAGACCGCAGGGACGTACCACGAGATATTCTGGTGGGTTCATATTCTGACTATTTTCGGATTTATGAATTTCCTCCCTTACTCCAAACATTTTCACGTTTTCACTTCTCTTCCGAACGTTTACTTTAATAAACTTCAGCCGGGTAAATACGTTCCTAAAAAATTAGATTTTGAGAACGAAGAAATTGAGCAGTTCGGCGTTCTGGATATTGAACATCTTACCTGGAAACAAATGCTTGACGGATTCACTTGCACGGAGTGCGGAAGATGCGTAGAGGCTTGCCCGGCAGCAAATACAGGCAAACCCCTTGCACCACGAGACATTATGGTTGCCATTCGTCACAGAGTAGAAGAGAAGGCACCTCTGCTTGTTAAAGGAATTGAGGATGAAGAAATAATGAGCAAAACGCTCGTTCACAATTACATTAGCGACGAGGCAATTTGGGCTTGTACAACTTGTAACGCTTGCGTTTACGAGTGCCCCGTTACTAACGAGCATTTGGATGCAATAATCGATATGCGCCGCAACCTTGTGTTAATGGAATCTCAATTCCCTACGGAGGCAAGCCAATTATTTAAGAACCTGGAAACAAATTTTAATCCTTGGGCTTTCAATCAACAAGACCGTGCCGCATGGGCTGAGGGGTTGAATGTTAAAACGATGGCTGAGGATTCAAATACGGAATATCTTTATTGGGTCGGTTGTGCAGGTTCTTACGATGCACGTTACCAGAAAGTTTCCAAAGCGTTCGTACAAATTCTCCAAAAAGCCGGCGTGGATTTTAGAATACTCGGCACTGAAGAAAAATGTAACGGTGACACTGCCCGTAGATTAGGAAACGAATATTTGGCTGAAATGTTAATTACGGAGAATGTTGAAACTCTTAACAAATATGGCGTGAAGAAAATAATTACCACATGCCCGCATTGTTACAATTCGATTAAGAACGAATACCCGCAGTTCGGCGGTAAATTCGAGGTGATTCACCACACCGAATTAATTGACCAACTAATAAAAGAAGGAAGGATTGAATTAAAAGAAGGTAATGACAATTCAAAAATAACTTATCACGACCCTTGTTACTTGGGAAGGTACAATTCGGTTTACGATGCACCCCGGGATTCACTCACGAAAATTCAGGGAGTGGAACTTGTTGAAATGGAGAAGAACAGAGACAAAAGCTTTTGCTGCGGTGCCGGCGGGGGCAGAATGTTCCTCGAAGAAACCGAAGGTACCAGGATAAACGAAGAGAGAACAAAGCAGGCATTGGAAACGGGAGCGGATACGATTGCCGTAGCTTGCCCGTTCTGCATGACAATGCTAAGCGACGGCACTAAAGCATTTGATAAAGAAGACGAAGTAGGGGTAAAAGATATCGCTGAAATAATTCTTGAACACATTAAATAACTAATTACGAAAAACAACTTGGAGGCTCTAATGAGTGAGAAATATCAAGCTTTAATTGACCAACTGGATTCAATGAAAACAGATATTGAAAAATTTTACGTAAAAGGTCAATCCGCTGCAGGAACTCGATTACGCAAAAAACTGAGTGAACTGCGGGTAATGGCAAAAGAGATGCGCGATGAAATTCAAGCCATTAAAAACGAAAGAAAAGGCGGTTAACCGATAGTAATTTGTTGTGGGGTTGACCGCCGGAATCTTTGCTTGACGGTCAACCCTCTCCTTTTCGATTTTTCCCAAGGATTTTAATTTCGGTAATATTATTCCGAATTTCTTTTCTCTTTTGCTTTCAGCGAGGAAGTGCTGTGTGCAATATTTGTGCAAAATTAAAGATTTCCTGCTGAGTAGAGAGGTAGAAATTTGAGCTTGTGGCCGGGCAGTTCTCCGTATTCCTTTTGCTGTAAAACGTAGCCCCATTTGACTTCA
>WFQV01000396.1 GCA_015486905.1 Melioribacteraceae bacterium
GGAAATACCTGGGAAATGTATCAATTACAGGATATGGGACTTTCAGTAAGCATATCTAAGGCTTGGGGGAAAAATTCAAATGATATATACTTTGTCGGGCGGATCGGAAGCATAGCCCACTACGACGGCACAAGCTGGGAAAAGATAGAGAGCGGGACAAATTTGGATATAATTGATATATGGGGAGATAAAAATCCCTTTACCGGTAAAACAGAAATTATTTGTGGAGCGTCTAATCAAATTCCAAGATTGGAATCTGATATTTTTAGAATTAAATCCGATAAGACTACAGAGGAAATGAGCCAAATTGGACTGGGGCAGAGTTACGCACCGGTCTATTTTAAAGCAGGCATAAGATATTATCTTGTGGGTGACGGATTGTATGAAAAAACATATAAAGATACCGCAAAATGGGTTAATCTCAATTTCAACAGAAAAATAACTTCAAATTTTATGGAGGCAATAAGAGGGGACGGATTAAATGACATAATTGTAGTTGGGGCTTTCGGTGAAGTAATTCATTATAATGGAATGACTTGGAGAAGTTTAAAAAATGAAGAAACAACAATTAACGGTTTGTATTTATCAGTTAAAATCAAAGGAAATCAAATGGTAGCAGTAGGCTTTGATGAAAATAAAGCAGTTATTTTAGTAGGTAAAAGAGATTAATAATAAGTTGACTAAAAAAATCGCTGCAATGACTTGTTGACCAAATTTTCTCCGACCATCCATTCATCCAGGCATCCCTATCGCGGCAAAGCCGGCAACCAATTTCTCAATTTCAATTATTACAAAAGTTTAAAATATTTTGACAAAAAAACGAAGATTTGATTGAGGATACTATTAAGCCCTTTTGAATATGTTCATTTTTTAAACCTATTCATCCTTTCCCTCCTTCCAGGCATGGATGGTTGGATGATTGGATGGTTGGATATTGAGCCGTCATTGCGATTCCACATTATACTTGGGAATGCGGACAATCCATTCATCCAATTATCCAATCATCCTTAACTCGGCAAAGCCGGCAGCCAATTTCACAATTTCAATTATTACAAAAAGTTTAAAATATTTTGACAAAAAAACGAAGATTTGATTGAGGATACTATTCATCCAACAACGCCCTACAAAAAACTCATTTACGTTTTGCGAATCAATCCGTGATGCAATTTAATTTACGTCGAGCTGTCCCGCATTCAATTGCCGAAACAGTTTAGTTTGAGAGTTTAACTTCTTATTTTTGTGCTCTTAAAAAAAGAGAAAAAATGGGAAGAAAGAAAAGTTTAAAATTAGCGGAAGTTGATTATTTGCCGAACGTGTTTTCCTATTCTCTCGGAAACATTGAAGAGAGATTACTAAAATATTTGGCGAAGGACAGACCGTTCGTTTTGGAATTAGGCTGCGGGCGCGGGGATTATTCAATTAAACTTGCGGAAAGGAACCCAGAAAAGAATTTTGTAGGAGTTGACATTCGCGGCGCAAGGATTTGGAACGGTTCGAAAAAGGCGGAGGAGTTAAGATTAAAAAACGTGGCGTTTGTAATTTCAAGGGCGGAATTTTTAACCGAAATATTTAAAAAGATTAAGTTCGAAGAAATTTGGATTCCCTTTCCCGATCCGTTTCCTAAAAAGAGAAGTACAAACAGAAGATTAATTGCACCAGGATTTTTAGAGAGATATTCGAAGATAACATTACCGGGAGCAAAGATTCATTTGAAGACCGACGACGAGGGGCTTTACAATTATGCGCTTGAAGTTCTGACGGAAAAAAATGTGGAAATAATTAACAATTACCACAACCTTTACGCAAATGATAATCTTAATTTTGAAGAAAGCATTAAAACAAAATACGAGGAACAGCATTTAAAGGAAGGGAAAACAATAAAGCTGATTTCTTTTAAGTTGCGTTAACTTGCGTTTCTTTTTCCCTGACTTTGTCTTTAAGAATTTTCATTAGCCAGCCGTAACCTGCAGTACCGGTAATTAAATTGGAAATAACCAACGCACTGAATATCCCGACCAGGCCGAAGAGGTAATTCCCTAAAAACGCTAAGGGGATTAAAAGCGCAAGGGATTGGATTACGTTCAGAATAGCCGAGTCGATGGGTTTGTTAATAATGTTTAACATCGTTGTGGAAATTCTAAGCGCACCTCTGAATCCGAACGACCACGCTACTATTCCGTAATAAAGAGCTACAATCCTTACAACCTCGGGATTGTCATTAAACAGAGCCGCTAACGGCTTCGAGAGAAAAATCATTAGCGCCCATATAAAAAGTCCCCACAACACTACGAACCGTAGAGAGAGTTTTGCTGCGGAAATAATTCTGTCGTATCGTCCTGCACCCCAATTTTGTCCGGTTACCGGTCCGAGTGAAATACCGAGAGCCATTACGACAACAAGTAAAAAGCCTTGCAACCTTCCTGCCACGCCGTAGGCAGCAACAGCCTCGGCACCTTGCCGTGCAATTAAAGCCGTGATTACACCCATTGAAATGGGGAAAACCAAATTTGTTGCGGAGGCGGGCAAACCGATGTAAAGGAGGCGTTTCCAATTTTTCCACATTTCCTTTAAGGA
>WFQV01000397.1 GCA_015486905.1 Melioribacteraceae bacterium
ACTTGCCGCACCCGCACAGCCGAATCTGAGAGTTAATGTAACTCCTCAGGAAGTGGTTCGCTACTCGCCTAAATACGCAGATGTAATTAACCTTGAGAACAATGAATTCGAAACTATCTCGGTAGAAAAATTACTTGAAGAAATCGGGCACAACTACCCGATGTTCGAAAATGTTTTCTCGGAAGTTAGCGGCACAATGGTAAGACCGGTTCTGGGTTTGACCGCTAAGATAAATCCCCGAAATTTAATCCCGAATTTCGAAAGCCTTTTTTCAAGAACGGATTTTCTAAACGATGTAAATTTAATTCTCAATACATTGCAGGAAAAACTTCACACACCTGTCGATATCGAATTTGCTTTCGACGGTCAGGATTTTTATTTGTTGCAGTGCCGCCCGCAATATTATCAGGAGGATGATGCACCGGCGGAGATTCCGTCGGATTATCCGAAGAACAAAATTATTTTTACGGCGGAAAAATTCGTCTCGAACGGCAGGGTAAATGACATCACTCACATCGTTTATGTTGACCCGTTAAAATATTCCGAAATTTCGGATTTTTCAAAACTCAAAAAGATTGGTAGGGTTGTTGGTAAACTTAACAAGGTGTTACCCAAACGGCAATTTATCTTAATGGGGCCTGGACGCTGGGGAAGCAAGGGAGATATTAAATTAGGCGTCAGCGTTACTTATTCCGATATTAGTAACACTTCAATGTTGATTGAAATTGCTCGAAAGAAAGGTAATTACGTTCCCGACCTTTCGTTTGGCACTCACTTTTTCCAAGACCTTGCGGAATCGTCAATTCGTTACCTTCCGCTGTATCCTGACGATAAAGGAATAATTTTCAATGAAAAGTTTTTAACTAAAAACCCTAACGAGTTAATGGGGTTGGTACCGGAAGCTGAAGATTTGCAAGAGGTTGTGCGGGTAATTAACGTTCCTAAAGTTGCGGAAGGACAAGTTCTAAAAGTTTTAATGAACGCCGATATGGACAAAGCAATGGCAATATTGAGTGTGGAACAAGGTGATTTTAACATTACGCTGAAAGAACATAAGGCGGTTAACAAAGACGATTTGAAAGAGCTTGTCAAAGAAGTTAAAATAAATTTAAATAGGATTCTCGATTTTGAAAAGTACGGCATCACGGAAATATTCCTTTACGAATTTGTTAACAAATTGACAACCTCCCCTGTTAGATACCGCTTACTTTTCGTATTAAGAGATTTAAATCGTCTCGAGGTTCTAAAATCGTTTGTCAAAGGGTACTTGGAAGGAGTAAATGTCTTAATTTCGAAAGCAAGCACTTACCGAATTACCGAGTTAGTACAAATTGATTATCTAAGTCAAAACGATTTTGAAAGCATTAAAGAAGACGTTAAACTTGACTACAAGGAGATTAGTTAAAGTTGCTGATTGCTATTATCAATTTAAATGGGAATTATTCAAAGTTAGTATCGGAATTTCAAAGTTTAGGCGTAACTTCGCTAATTACAAGAGAGGAAAACAAAATCCTAAAAGCCGATAAAGTAATTATTCCGGGTAGCGGCGAAGCTTTTTCGGCAATTAAAAGACTTAACTTGTACAATCTCGGAAGTGTTTTAAAAATCTTAAAAAAGCCCGTACTGGGAATTAGTCTTGGAATGGAAATACTTTGCGAGCATTCCGAAGAGGGAGACGTTTTTTGTTTGGGCTGTATTCCCGGAAGTGTAAAAAAAATCCAGGGCATTACAGGTACAACGCCCATTCAATACTTTTCGGAGTTACAAAAGTTAAAGGATTCCCCTTTGTTGACCGGAATAACCAATGAAGAAAAGTTTTATTTCCGTCATGCTTATTGTGTGCCTGCAGGGGATAAAACCTACGCCGTCTCTGCCGTTCGGAATAACGTTTCGGCGGTAATTCAAAATAATAATTATTACGGTGTGCAATTCTTTCCCGAACATTCGGGAGATGCGGGAAAAACCGTTTTAAAGAATTTCCTTTTTGAGACTTAATGTTGTACCTCTTAATGCACAAATTAAGAATATTAAAATAGTTC
>WFQV01000398.1 GCA_015486905.1 Melioribacteraceae bacterium
AACAATCATCCAGCTTGTCGCGACGTAGTCCCGATTTATCGGGACGAAGACGGACCTGTCACGGCGAAGTCAAGCGAAGCGCAGACGAAGACGGACCTGTCACGGCGAAGTCAAGCGAAGCGCAGACGAAGTCGGACCTGTCACGGCGAATCCCGACTTGTCGGGAGAAGTCGGAAATCCATTCATCCAACCATCCAACCATCCAATCAATCTACTCCTCACGCATTCATCATTCGCTTGGGTGTCTTAAACTTAGTAATGTATGTTTCACTTTGTAAAAAATTACAAGTTAATCCGCACTAATCTTATTAAATCGGCGTCATCCGTGTTCTATTTCAGTAAAATCATCTTCCTTGTTTGGATGAAACTCCCTACGCGTAAACGATAAAAATAAATCCCGCTCGGCAAATTCTTTGCATTGAATTGAACCGAATAATTTCCCGGAGATTGAGATTTGTTTACAAGTGTTGCAACATTACGACCTAAGACATCAAATATTTTTAAGGTTGCTGTTAAAGACGTTGCATGCAGCGTCTCCGCGGATATAGGTATTGAATACTTTATTGTGGTAGTCGTATTGCCTGTACCTCCATTGGCGGGAAACGGATTGGGGTAGTTCTGGTAAAGTTTAAAATGGAAAGGTAAGTTATTGTTTTCAACTCCTGTTGGTTTCTTTGTGAATTCTAATAACGCTACGCTTATCCCGGGAACTACAAAGTTGTTGTTAGTCCACTCGTGCCAGACCTCACCGTTTTCATCGTCGTTTACGAGTTTGTATCTTATTTTGTAATTTGAAGGAAGAACACTTTTGCCTTCAAATTGAAAAATAACGCTTTTGGAGTTTTCACTAACATTGGAGAACAAGATAGCGAAGTTATTCGAATCTTTTTCCGTTGAAAGTATCCAGAGTGAGTCGTTTTTCCCAAGTTCAAACATATTTTTAATATTCAAATGATGGACAAATCTGTCTTTGTAAAGGGAAGTTCTCAAGCGAACTCCGTAAGCCGCTTTTTTAGGCGTGCCGGCGGAATCTCCGAAGAAAAGTCCCGAAACAAATTCCTGAGCAGGGTCATCGTAGGGAAGATTCGGGTCGGAATCACGGTCTCCTGCGCGATACCAAAAGTTTTTCTCAATACCATTTGTCTTAAGCACAATCCATAAGGCTGTGTTGTAAATAGCTCCTTTCGTTTTATTGTAAAGTTCATCGAGCTGTTTCCTTGAAAGATTGTGCATTCCGGTTGAGTCTTTAGTAAAGTGTGCAATAATGAAGGCATCACAAATTACCTCGGTGTTGTCGAAAAATCCCGTCCCTTTCCACGGTACAAAATCAAAGGGTGCTTCGCCTTTTAGAATCTTACGGAAATAAACCACACTCTTGTACAAACCTGAAACATCGTTCCTAATCGTGTGAATTCCAAGCCAATCCGGTTTTGCATTGTTTTCGTAAAGCGTCGTTAAAAAGGCTATTGCACGACTTACCATGACGTCAGGATATTCGTCGAAAGGGACAAGGAATCCGGGGCCTCCGATTTTTAATTGCGGAAATTCGCTTTTAAGAGAAATGAAAAGGTCCTTCCAAAAATTATTGAACGACGCCGTATCCCACGACCAGAATTGGGGATTCGGTGCTTCCGTCCAAATATCGAGATAATTAAAATTCCCTTGAGAACCGTTTAGGTAAAGATAATGTCTCACAACTCTTTTCGCAGCTTCGATGTAATTGGCTCGCTCAGGTTTTTTAGGCCCTTGGTAATCGTGATTGCGAACAGCACACTGTGCTTCGCCCCCAATTCTAAACATAAAATTGAACCCGTTGTCGATAATCTCGTTGAACAACGAATCGCTTGCATCAAAAAAATAATTTGACGAATCCGTCGGGTCACATTTCCAATTGGGGTAATGAGGTAAGTCCGCTTTTAAAGGCCCACCGCCATTAAACATTCGCTCCATGTCCAATCTGTCGTCCATGTAAGCATTGTTGCGAATCCAATTAACTCCAATAGAATGAAGCTTTTCGGTTAAATCGGGACCGTTTGAATCGTATTGAGGTGCAGGTCCCGAAATAACTCCTTCGACATATTGCATTATCAAATCTTTGTCCGGACGGGTAATGTTGATTGAAATTGTTTGAGCTGAAAGCAGAGTGACAAATAAGAAGAAAAGTGATAGTAACTTTTTCATTTTTTACCTCCAAAAATTTGTTTTTCCACAGAGAAAATTTCCTTTTTCTCTTTACGTCATTTTTGACAAAGAATCTTATTGAAAAGTTTAACTAAAAAACGTGAGCTTCGTCACAATAAAAAAGCCGGACTTTCGCCCGGCTCTTCGTGAGTATTGTTAATTACAATTATTTGTGCCATTCTGGAATTCGTCCCGGTGTCCAAGGCGCACCGAGGTTTTCCATCTGTGCTTCGAGCGGTTTAATTTCGTCGGTGTAAATCTTCTTAACCTTCTCGAGAACAGGCGGGAATTCATCCGCTAACGCATTGTAAGCAGTGCGCTCGGTTTGCGTGACGGGAGAAGTTGAACGCCAATGCGTGTAAGCAAGCGTTTTGAGTCTCCAATTAAGCGGAACCGGTTCCGGAGGCACTTCCTCTCTGCTTGCCCGGTAAGGCTGTCCGTTAAACTTGTAAAGAACATCGCTCAACTCTTTGGAAATATTTTCTGCTTTTTGCAGCAGGTCAAAAGAAGCGCTTGGAGTTTCCAACAGAGCCTGCTTAATGTATTCCACTCGCTTAACAAGTTGATGTGTAAGGTTCTCCGTACCCCGCATTGCGCGTGCTAACTCTCCGGCTTTCTTCTCAAATGCAACAAGTTTACTTCTGTCTTTTGCAGGCAGAGTTGTGTTCCTCAAAACTTTAGCATTAAATTCAACGGGTCCGGCAAGGTCCTTTTTGCCGTTCCTCGTTACGAGCGACATAGTTACCGAATATTTTCCGGGCATTACGAGATAAGCCGAGGCACTCTTTGCCGTAGGATTGAACTTGTCGTTCTGCACACGCAGAGAAGCAGGGTTTTCGTACTTCAAATCCCAAGTAATGCGATTAATCCCTTTGGAAGCGGACTTCGTTAATTTTCGTACAACGTTTCCGTCTGCGTCTTTAACCGTGAAAAGTAAATAAGGCGGAATCTCGGCTTTCTCTTTCCTGATTTGTTCGTACGAAGGCTGCGGAATCGGTTTGCCTTCTTTAAATAATTTCTTTTCCTTTTCGCGGCGTATTTGCTTCAATGTTTTCGGTACATCTTTTAAATAGTAGGTTATTGTGGCGCCGAAAGGAGGATTAGGCGCTTTGAAATAGTTTGTGCCGGCTCCGTAGCGCCCGCCTTTTTTGATGAACATTAACGCATCTTTAACGGGGAAAATGTAACCGTCCTTTTTTAAAAGTTCTTTGCTTACCATCCTAAGCGGTGAGTAATTGTCCAGAATGTAGAACCCGCGTCCGAAAGTGGCAAGCACCAAATCGTTCTCACGCTTTTGGATTGCAATGTCCTCAACTGCAATGTCGGGGATGCCGGATTTTAGACGAACCCAATGTTTACCGCCGTCGATGGTAAAGAAAATTCCGAACTCCGTTCCTGCAAAGAGCAAATCGTGGTTCTTAAAATCTTGAGCGATTGTGTGAACCGTCCCGTTGGACGGTAAATCTCCGGC
Organism: Melioribacteraceae bacterium; assembly: GCA_015486905.1. GTDB lineage: Bacteria > Bacteroidota > Ignavibacteria > Ignavibacteriales > Melioribacteraceae > WFQV01. The sequence continues at coordinate 3,653 of WFQV01000398.1, forward strand.
AATCGATTTCCAGCTCTCACCTTTGTCCGTACTTTTTAATAAATAAGGTTTAAAGTCATCTCGCTTAATGTTGTCGAAGCAAGCGTAAACCGTGTTCGAATCGAATAGGGAGGGGAAAACGTCGCTGACATAAGTGTATTTCGGTACGCCCGGGAATTTGTCAATCTTGCGCCAGGTTGCGGCATCTTCCGAAACTTGAATTACCCCGTCGTCGGTTCCCACGTAAAGGAGATTTTCCTTAACGGGCGATTCGGCAAGTGCAACCGCCGTGCCGTAAAGGGAGGTGGAGACGTCTTTCATTACGGCGTCGATGCTCCAATATTTACCCATTACTTTAAAACTGTTTCTGTCAATTTGGGCTGTGATGTCGCCGCTAATTTCTTTCCACGTGTTTCCGCGGTCATCGCTGCGGAAAACTTTATTTGCCGCACAATAAATTCTTGTGTGAGAGTGCGGGCTGATAATTAAAGGCGTGTTCCAATTCCACTTGTAGGTAAGCTCGCCTTCTTTGGGTTCGGGGCGAATGCTCACGGCTTCTTTGCTTTTGCGGTCATAACGTACCATATTGCCGTACTGCGCTTCGGCGTAAACGATGTTAGGGTCAACCGGGTCTATCGCCGTCCAAAAACCGTCGCCGCCGTTGGTTACGTACCAATCGGAGTTGACTATCCCGTCCGAGCTTAATGTCTGCGAAGGTCCGCCGAAACTGCTGTTGTCCTGCGTTCCGCCGTAAACGTTGTAGAACGGGTAATCATTGTCAGTGTTTACGCGATAGAATTGCGTAACCGGAAGATTTCCTTTGAAGTCGTAAGTCTTTCCGCCGTCGAATGATTCGTAAACGCCGCCGTCACCGCCGATTAAGAAATGCTTTGTGTTTTTGGGGTCAATCCACATTGCGTGGTCATCAACGTGGCGATTGTTGTTACCAAGCACTTTCCACGTTTTCCCGCCGTCAACAGTAACTTTAGTTACTGTTTCGGTGGAATAAACTTTGTTAACGTCTTTCGGGTCGCAGTAAATTTCGTTGAAGTACTGCCCGCTTGAATGGTAAGGGCTCATCTTTTGCCAACTTGCTCCTCTGTCAGTTGAACGGAAAAATCCGCCTTTGTCGTAAGCGGCTTCCACTATTAAATAAACAATGTTGTGGTCTGCGGGGCTAACGGCAATGCCCATTCCGCCGATGTCAACCTTAGGTAAGCCTTTCATTATTTTAAACCAACTCTCACCGCCGTCGGTTGATTTGAAAACGGCCGATTCGGGACCTCCGCTTATATGAGTCCAAACGTGGCGGCGTCTTTGCTCGGAGGTGGCGTACATTACGTCCGGGTTAACAGGGTCAATCACTACATTGTTAACGCCGGTATTTTGGGAAATGCTTAGGACATTGCGCCAGGACTTTCCGCCGTCGGTTGTTTTGTAAAGTCCGCGGTCACCGCCCGGCGCCCATATTGAACCTTCCGCTGCAACGAAAACGACTTTAGAATTCCGCGGGTCAATTACTATGCCTCCTATTTGGCGGGAATTTTTTAAGCCCATATTCTTCCAGCTTTTTCCGCCGTCCTCGGATTTGTAAACGCCGTTGCCGTAACCAATTGCACGCTGGTGATTGTTCTCACCCGTACCTACCCAAACTACGTTTGTATTGTTCGGGTCAATGGTTACGCAGCCCATCGAGTACGCACCGTAATGGTCGAATACAGGTTTAAATGTAACGCCTGAGTTTGTGGTCTTCCAAACGTGCCCGGAAGCTGCAGCAACGTAATATTCGCTCGGGTCGTTAGGATTTACTGCAAAGTCGGCAATTCTTCCCGAAGTAAAAGCGGGTCCGATGCTGCGGAATTTTAATCCTGCATAAGTGTTTGAATTGTAAATAGTCTCTTTCTTTTTGTCAGCCGCAAAAGCTAACACAAAAAGAGCAAAGTAAAAAATCAAGAATAAGCGTAAATGTTTCATTTGTACCTCATTGTTTCTGTGCGTTAATATTTAATGAAATTCATTTTTGGTGAAATTCTTCTTAACGTTTCCCGGGAAAAGTCCTTTTGAAAATCTTTCCCAAATATCCTTTGATTCTTATATTCCTTAAAATAATTTAGATGAATATTATTGTAATTAGTTCCGTAATTTAAGGATAAATTCAAGATATTAGAAATTGTAACGGAAATTTTGAATTATGATTACTCGAATGATTAAAGAGTCTTAAGTAACGAGTCTTAAGTAGTAAGTAACCAGCCTCCGGAATAGCCACGAATGCACGAATGGATTGGCTAAGATTTTTGGCATGGATTGCTTCCCGACCCAGAAGATTGAGGGGAAGTGTACAATCCGCGAAAAAATAATATTTTACCACGCAGAGAGCGCAAAGGAATGTCACAAAGAACGCAAGGTTAATTTTAAATAGCCAGTCTCTGAAAAAACCACGAACACCCGAATTTTATTCAACTAAGAACTAATCACCAAGAACAAAGAACAAATGAATTACGATTGATGGGTATGAATGACCTCAAACTTCTTACGTCTTGCGTCTTGCGTCTTGCGATTGCCGATTGATAGGACGCAGATTTAATAGAACACGGATAACACGGATTGCTGCGGGATTTTCGGGGAAGGGAATGGGACGCAGATTTGTCATGATTGATTATGATTTCCGCTGATTGGACAATAGAACACGGATGACACGGATTGCTACGGGATTTGCACGGATCACTTAATTCAACATTCATAATTGTTATCTAATATCCAATCATCCATTCATCCAATCATCCAATCATGCCTCTGCACCTTTGTGCCTTTGAACCTCTAAACTTCTAAACTCTAAACCTATAAACGAATAATGGCTGAACTACGATTGACGAGTAATAAGTCTTAAGTGACGAGTCTTAAGTAAGGAGCGCTGTTATCTGTAATCTGTTCTCTATCAGAGTAAATTGTAGTTTTTCGCCGGAATATTTATGGCACTGTTATCTCGATTACATCCGAAGAATTTTCACCGAGATTTGGAAATATCATTGCACCTGTATGAATATCGCGATAAGAAAACGGGAAACCGGCATTTGCGGGATAAATTTTCAGATAAGCTTTTTCGCCGGATTTGAAACCATAGTAGAAAAACTCATTTTGGGAAATAGTAAATGAAAAGGTAGTTTTATGATTTGGAATATAAATTATAGATTCGAACGTGTAAAATGGTGTCTTTGCTTTAACATTTGTCGTTTTGCCAACAAAATATCTCACATACTGATTTAACTCTGTATCCGATACTGAAAATGTAATAACAACTTGACTCCCTTCTGTTGAATCAGAGACATTAAAAACCGAAAATGTTGGTAATTTTTGTAGATAGATAATACCGGCAGATGCAGTTCCATTTCCAACAAACTGAAAACCCTGCTTCTCAGTAGTGCCAAACCCTTCTTTGCTAAATCTTATATCGTAAATTCCCTGTGGTACATTATCAAAATACCATCTTCCGAGGCTATCGGTAATGGTTGCAAAATTTGTATTTTCCAACGCCACATTAACATTGGAATTGTCATTTGTTTTATAAGGTGAACCGTCACTTAAATAAACATAGCCTACTATTGTTCCGGTTGGTAAAGGCGATACAAGATCGTTATCCTTGCAGGAAATCAAAATAAATAAGCTTAAAATAAAAAATAATTTCACGATTCTTTTCATAATAATTTTCCCTTTTTTATTTCTTAAAGCAACTCACGGATTAGCAGCTAAAGCGTATGCCTTAACTTAAGATTTTACCCCGTTGCTTTTTAAAAGCAGTCGGAGAGAATCCTAAATAACGTTAATTTTAGTCCTACTGATTGCTATTTACAAATTGTATTATTAATGTTTTGCCAAGGGTTTCGGCATATTTATTTAAGGTTGATAACCTAATATCCTCTGCGTGGTTCTCTATTCTGGAAATAACCGATTTCTTCGTTTTTAATTTTGCTGCTAATTCTTCTTGTGTTATTCCCGAATCTTTTCTCATCTGTCGTAAGATTACACCTATCTTAAAATTCTGATATCCTATCTCGTAATCTTTCTCAAATTCGGGGTCACTCTTTTTCCGTTTCGCTATGTATTCTTGTAAGTCACTCATAATTTTGGTTTCCTTTTTAAATAATCAATTTTCCTTTTTTCAGCTAATTTAATTTCTTTTTTCGGAGTTTTCCGAGACTTCTTTACAAAACCGTTAGTAAGAATAATAAGATTTTCTTCGTCAAAAAATCCAAGAAGTCTGAATATGTTTGAAGAAGAAACAACTCTCACTTCCCAAATGTCATCCGTATTTACTAACTTTTTAAAATATTGTTTTGGAACAATTTGGTATTCTTCAATAAGTTCAAGAACCCAAGTAATTTTTTGAGCTTGCTTACCTGGCAAAGAATCAAGAAAATCAATAATCGGAGATTTACCGGAACTATTTTTATAAAAATTGACTTTTCTCATAATTCAAAGTTAGCAATTGTGCTAACAATATTCAAGCAAAATTAACAATGGAAAATTTCGGGCACGAGTTTAAATTCGTTGGCAAAATTTAGAAGAAAGAAAAATACCAAAGTAAGCAATTAGGAAAATTAAAGAAATTCACTAGGAGATTTAGTTAGAGAAAGCAATAAAATTTTACTCCCCAAAAGTTATTAGATATTTAAAAATCTAATGACTTTTATTAAACTGTAGGATGCACAACCCCGCAAAATGCGGGGGCGACACCTACTTGTAAGCTGTCCAAACGGTAGGGACCCCGCATTTGGCAGGGCGAGTTGTCCCTACAATTAAAAAAAATCATTTTTAAAATTGTAGGAGGCGCAAAATTTGCGCCCCCTACTACTAAATATTGTTTCTTTGCCGCCTCTTTGTAACGTAGTTTGCTTATCCCGTCCCGAAAATTCTCGGGACGGGAGGGCAAACTGCGTAAATTTTTAGCACAGATTGACCGCCTCGACAACGACGGTCTCGTTGTCGGGACTAATCAATCTGTGCTACGATTGACAGTTAAATTTTTTTTGCTGTAATAAGTTCAACATATTTTCCGCGCATAACGTAGCAGTAGATCTCCACCGTAACCCCGAGCTAGGTTGGTAAAAAATCAAACCTCGTTGGGGAGGATAATTTTGCCCGTACGATGTGCTCGTGGGAATTGACTTTTAAGCCCGTCTTTTGTTGAAGTAGCCATCCCCACAAAATAATCTCCGTACTTTATTATTTTTTGTCCCGGTTCAAGTTTAATTGATTTAATTATTCCGCCGTCGAGGTAAGTTCTTAATTCTTCGAGCGTTTGAAGTTCGACCATGTTCTTTGTTGCATATTTGCCTATTAACTGTGCGGCTTGTGTGTGTAAATGCGTTGCGTTTCTGTTGTCGATATTGCCGAACTTTGTCCCCACGCGGTTAAATGGAGCAAGACTTTCAGCAAACCAATTTTTGTTAATGTAAAAAATATCTTTATTCTTAAGTATGTATTTGAATTCATTTAATGTTTCTCTTTTAAAACCGAACTTCTCTTCAATGTCGTTCAAATATTGTGAGATGCTTTTGTCTTCGGCAGTAACGATTTTATCTTTTCGTTTTTGAGGGATTGCTTTCTCCTTACCTTCCGTATCGCCGGTTTTACGAAGTTTAGCCACGAAGAATCCCTCGGACTGAATTTCCCATGGAATTATCCGTCTGCATTTTTTTAGCTCGGGGTTAAGATTTTCCTTCCCGTATTTCGTAAACGCCGGGTGGGAAGGAACGGGCAAATCTATTTCAAGGAGTTCGACGGGGTATTTTTTCAATACGGTTTGGATTACGAGCTCGTTTTCTTCGAGTGTTAATGTACAAGTTGAGTAAACAATTTCCCCGCCCACCTTAGCCATTTTTATTGCGGAGATTAAAAGTCTCAGCTGGAGATTGGCTATTTTCTCCATCTGCTTGTTGTTCCACCAATTGGTTACTTCGTCTTTTTTTTGAATAATACCCAGTGCGCTGCACGGGGCGTCCACAAGAATTTTATCGAAGTAAGAATCGTAAATTTTTGAAAGTAGTTCGCCTTTGAAGTTAAGAACCCCTACGTTGACTGAATTTAATTTGTCTAAGTTGTGAACAAGACTGCGTAAGCGAGGAACGCTGATTTCATTAGCGTAAAGCGTACCGCGATTATTCATCAGTTCCGATAGCTCCGTTGTTTTTGAGCCCGGTGCGGCACACAAATCGAGCGTTCGCTCATCTTCCGAAGGGTTAAGCACAAGTGGAGGAATCATTGAGGAAAGACTTTGGATGTAGTACTTTCCCAAAATGTACTCTAATGTTTTCCCGGCATTTTCCAAGCCAGTTGTGATTAAATAAGCAAAGTCAACATTCGGGATGCTCTTTAATTTAATTCCGTAAGCACTAAGATTTTTAATAATCCGCTCCTCGTTGCAGGTTCGGTTTAGCCTTACGTAGTAGGACGGTTCGCTAAAGATGTACTCCTCGTAGCGTTTGGCATATTCTTCGCTGAAGTTTTCAGTTAAGTAATTTGTAATATTTTTGCCAAGCCCGCTCAAAACCGTTGCAAATCCAATGATAGGAAAATTTTTGCGGCAATGCGGTTAAAGTTAGGCGAAGAGGGAAACTCGTTTGAAAAGTTCTTCAATATTAAGCGTAAGAAATCGTCTAAATATTTGTCCACATTTTTTACGGTTTTAAAAAGTATTTCTTTCTTTCGCGGCACAGGGAAAGAGTCGGGCTTTTTGCGTGAAGCGTAGATGTAATATTTTGCCTCGTCCAACGAAGGCAGCGTTAGAACGGTGTTTCCTTGTGTGTCAATCAATTCGAAAGAACCGAAGAATTCGGCGCCGAGCGACAACCGTTTGCCGCCATTGTTAAAGATTTCCACATCTTCGGTTTCCAAGAAATCTTCCGGGAAGTTCTTTTCGTATTCTCGTTTGAATTTTTCCACCCAAAATTTAACGAATTCTTTTTCGCTCATACCTTTTTATGCCCGGTGATTATTTCCCTTTTGTTCTTTATCGGGGATAGGTTTGAATTTTACTTTGTAAAGAAGTATCAACCCGGCCAGCACAAAGGGAATGCTGAGGAGTTGTCCCATATCGAGGGGAAGAGCTTGTTCCCAAGGTTCTTGCGGTGCTTTGAGGAATTCAACAAAAAATCTAAATGTAAAAATGAGCGTTAGGAAAAGTCCGAAAAGGTAACCGTCGTTTAGCTTTGCGCCGTACTTTTTGTAAAGCCAAAAGAGAATAAAGAATATTATCAGATAAGCAAGCGCTTCGTAAATTTGCGTCGGGTGGCGGGGAATATCGTCAACGCGTTCAAAAACGAAAGACCAAGGTAAGCTTGTGGGCTTGCCGATTATTTCGGAATTAAAAAGATTGCCGGTTCGAATGAAAGCGCCCGCAAGTGCAACGGTAATTACTATTCTGTCCATTACCCAAAGGAAAGATTGGTCGGGCTTCCTTTTGGAATAGAGCCAAATGGCGAGTAGAATCCCAATTCCCGCACCGTGGCTTGCAAGACCGCCTTTCCAAATTAATAATATTTCAATCGGATGACTTAAGTAAAATTCGGGATTGTAGAATAAACAGTGACCAAGCCGGGCACCAATTACGGTTCCCAAAATCATGTACCAGAGCAAGTCATTTAAATCGCTTTCTTTTTTGTCTTCAGCTTTGTAAATCCTGCGAACTATTTCGTAACCGATTATGAAAGCCGTTGCGAAGAGTAATCCGTACCACCTAATGTGGAAAGGTCCGATTGAAAAGATTTCCGGGTTTACGTTCCATTTAATCATTTAATCTCTGTTTCTTTTTTCGTTCAAAAAGACAAACAACAAATTTAATCAATTAAAGCAATAATTGTAATTAAAAAATGGTACCGGTTTAAAATTGGTGGTAAAAAATAAAAAAAAGAAGAAAGAAGAAACTAGAAATAAGAAATAGTTAAACGCGAGACGCCCGCCTTCGTCTGCGCTTCGCTTGACTACGTCGTGACAAGCAAAAGGTAAGACGCTAGACAGGTCCTAC
>WFQV01000399.1 GCA_015486905.1 Melioribacteraceae bacterium
CCCCGCAGAATGTAGAGGAAGTCGGACAATCCAATCATCCATGCATCCACTCATCCAATCATCCATTTATGCAAGGTTTTCGATTTTGCAAGAACCAACTTAACCTTCTTCAGTAAGCTTCTTTCCGTTTTTCCGCTTTCAACTAATAATGAGACTAACGTCTAGCGTCTTACCTCTTGCGTCTATCTTTTGTCTTGTAGCAATTCTTGGATAATTTGATAAATGGATGAGTGGATGGTTTTGTCTGTTTGCTTGTGGACAAAACATTTTTAATTCTTAATTAATATGTCTTGCGTCTAGCGTCTTTCTTTTGTCAATTTAGAGAGTGATAAAATTTACATGATTTAATCATGTCGGACCTGTCTAGCGGCTTGCGGTACAAGTTTAAATTCGGTGGCAAAAAAAATTAGCTTGTCTTTTCCTTTTGATCGTCTTGTTACTATTTTTTGCTTTCCTTATTTTTCCCAACCTACCCTTTCCCTCCCTTCCCTAATGGATGGCTGATTCTTGGTGTGTTTTGAGAGCCTCGCACCGGAGAATGCGGGGGAAATAATCTGCCGGTTCAGTAAGCTAATGCTGATTATTTGAGAGATTGTTTCCCACTGAATTTGCGCAGATTGCAAGCAATCTACGCTACAAAAATGCAGCCTGTCGCGACGTAGCCCCCGCAAATGCGGGACAGCGAGGGCTTAGTCGAACCATCCATTCATCCAACCATTCAAGGTTTTCGATTTGGTAGAAATTAATTTGAACCCCTCAGAATGCAGAGGAAGTCGGACAATCCAATCATCCATGCATCCACTCATCCAATCATCCATTTATGCAAGGTTTTCGATTTTGCAAGAACCAACTTAACCTTCTTCAGTAAGCTTCTTTCCGTTTTCCGCTTTCAACTAATAATGAGACTAACGTCTAGCGTCTTACCTCTTGCGTCTCGCGTTTAACTATTTCTTATTTCTGGTTTCTTATTTCTTCTATTTTTTGCCACTATTTCATTCCCTTTCGGAAAGCGTAACGGAAAATAAAAAACAGCGCCGCTAAACTTAGCAGAGTGTAAAAAAATCCCCACAAAATCGGAGGGACACCGGTTAAATCCGCCAAAAGTTGTGCATCGGTTTGACGCATTGTTAATGTAAGCAGGTCGTCTTTAACATCCACTAAAATATAAAGAATGCTTGTAACTCCGATGAATTTGTAGATGTAGCCCACGGCAGTTTCAAACTTTAGGAAAGGAAGAATAAGAAGCAAAATTGCAAAGAGTAAACCGAAGAAAACACTAAATTCATTCTTAAAAAGATTTGCAGTAAAAAGTAAGATGATTACACCAAGCGTAAGCGAAAAGATTCTTAACAATTTCAAATCGTAAGCCGAGACGAAAAAAAGCACACCGAAAACAACGCTACCAAAATAACCGGCAAAAGCAATAAAAAAATTATTTCCGCCGGCAATTAGCGTCTGCCCGCCTAATCTGTTTGTAATTTCAATGCTCTTGACGGGATGCCCGGCAATGATTGCAACTATTGCATGGCTCATTTCGTGAAGAATGATTACCAGCATCTTAATAGGATAAACAACAATGCTGTTCCAAAGTAAAATTACAATTAAAGAAAGGAGAATTAGCACTCCTACTTCGAGCCATCTTTTCTGTTTTTTAGTAAATTTCATTTAACCTAAAAATTATTGTACGAAATTTAAATAAAGAAATTGAAATAGACGATTAGATTGATTAGTTTTCGAACTCAAATAAGCGGGTGTAGCTCAGTTGGTAGAGCATCAGCTTCCCAAGCTGAGGGTCACGGGTTCGAGTCCCGCCACCCGCTCAAATACTTTCCTAAAAAGCCCACAAACATTTTAATTTTCAAAAAACAGTTTTATTTTTAGAACAAGGAAAGAATTTCTTTTAGGAGAAGCGGAAAATTATTGAAAAAAATTTTTTACATCCTCTTGCTATTGCTACCGTTTGAATTTTCCAACGCGCAGAAAATTCAAATATCTCATTATTCACTAACCGGTATTTCGACAGAAATAAAAATTTCTCAACTTCCACCCAAAGCAGAAATGCTTGTTCTAAAAATCAAATCGGGAAATTTCGAACAGCAGATGGTGCTTCAAACAAAGGGGCAAAGCGTGGATACTTCATTTGTCTTCCAAAGCTCCGGTACGTATTCGGTCAATATCCGAGGGCAAAAGGCAACTGCTAAAATACGAGTGCTACCCGGCTGGCTGAGTATCGTTCCCCCTCTCGTAGCAATATTATTAGCATTAATAATACGTGAAGTTCTCGTTTCTCTTTTAACGGGAATATTCATAGGTGCACTGTTCATTTTTAATTTTAATCCCTTTACTGCATTCCTGCGAATGACAGACACTATTTTATTAAATTCTTTGGTTGACAGGGACCACCTTACAATAATTGTTTTTACTCTTCTTTTCGGTGCGGTAATTGGCGTAATAGCCAAGAACGGCGGGACGGCGGGAATTTCAAAATTAGTAATAAAATTGGCTAAGACGCCACGCAGCGGTTTAATTGCTACCTGGCTAATGGGATTGGCAATCTTTTTCGACGATTACGCCAACTCCCTAATAATAGGGAACATGATGCGCCCCATTACGGATAAGCTAAGAATATCAAGGGAAAAGTTAGCTTACATTGTCGATTCCACCGCGGCGCCCGTTGCAAGTCTCGTAATCATCTCTTCTTGGATCGGCTTTGAAGTAGGCTTAATTCAAACGGGACTGAATTCAATCGGTTCTACAAGGAGCGCATACGGCGTTTTCATCGACACAATCCCCTTCCGCTTTTACCCCATTGCCGCTCTCTTTTTCGTTTTCATTACATCTTACATGAACAGGGATTTCGGACCTATGTACAAAGCCGAAAGGCGCGCGAGGGAAGAAGGAATTCTACACGAAGAATTGGAAATAACACAAGACGACGAATTCGAAGAAAAAATATCTACCGAAGATGCCAAATGGGAGAACGGAGTAATTCCTATTTTAATTTTAATTTTAGGCACAATTGCAGGGCTTATTTTCACGGGAATCGACTCTCTGAAATCGCAAGGTATTCACGCTTATTCGCTAAGACAAATAATCAGCAATTCGGATTCTTTTTCCTCACTGCTGTGGGCAAGCTTTAGCGCAAGTATTGTTGCGGTAATTATGACCGTTTGGCAAAGGCGAATGAAATTAACCGAAGCCGTCCAAGCGTGGAACAAAGGTATTCAATCAATGCTTTTCGCCGTTGTAATACTCGTCTTCGCTTGGTCATTGAGTTTGGTGACCGTTGAATTAAAGACCGCCGATTATTTAATTTCAATTTTGCAGGGAGCAATAAGTCCCCATTTCCTGCCGGTCATTGTTTTCATAATCTGTGCTTTCATCAGTTTTGCTACCGGAACAAGTTGGGGAACAATGGCAATTGTAATTCCAATTGTAATTCCTCTTGCTTACAAACTTTCCTTGCAAAGCGGACTCGACCCCGAAACATCAAATTTAATTTTAGTCGGAGTAGTCAGTTCCGTACTTGCCGGCTCAGTTTTCGGCGACCACTGCTCACCCATAGCAGATACCACAATTCTCTCTTCCATTGCCTCACATTGTAATCATTTGGCACACGTTAACACTCAACTACCGTACGCAATCGTCGTGGCGTTAGTTTGCATGCTGTTGGGAGATATTCCGACCGCTTTCGGTTTGAGCCCTTACATTTCAATAATTTTAATTTTCGCCGTGCTAACCTTACTCTTAAGAATATTCGGGAAAAAATTAGCGGCGGTAAATAATTAAAATAACGGACTAATTGGCCGAATCTAAAATGATTTAAAAATCCTTGCAAGACTTTCGCCCGGTGCCCGGACTTCCAGGTCCAAGAAATAACCGAACGGTGTCTGGTAAGTTTCGTAACCCGAATTTTTCAGCCTTTCGAAAGTACTGTTTAAAAAATTCTCCGAGAATTCCGGTGAGGCTTTACTTTCCGACAAATGATTAAACGAATGGAGAATAATTCCTTTCGCATTGTTCTTTTTAAATCCCCACTTCAAATTCTTTACTAACTTTGTTTCAACAGCCGAAGCTCTTCCCTCATCTTCGGCTTCGACTTGAATAAAGCCCACAAGCACATCGTGAAATTCTTTTTCCTCTTCTTTCGTCTTAGCGCTTTCCAAACCTTTACGTGTTGTTTTGTACGCAAATTTACTGCAATAAATCATTAATAATTTCAATTCCGTTCCCGTTTTTATTTGCTAAATTTATTCAAATTCTTTTTTGACCGCACAAATCAAAACCAAATCTTTTTCAGATGAAGTATTTTTGTAACTGTGCATCTCGTTCGGCATCACGAGGGCAAAGTCGCCTTCGGCAATCTGCTTTTCGCCTCCCTCACCAACCAATACACCTTCCCCCGAAATAATGTAATTCAGATGTTCGTAAGGATGTTTGTGAAGGGGTGTGTTGCCTCCCGGCTTTACGGTAAAAACCCGCAAAGAATATTCGGGTGTACCGTCCTTAGAGGAAATAGGTATTTGTTTGAAAACGTCCCTTGCCCCCTCCATCTCCAATTTAAATTTAGGTACATCGTCAATTTTCTTAATAATCATTTTTTACCTTCTTAAAAGTAAATTGAAATACCGAGCTTAGTATTGCCCGAAAAATTAAATTTTTTCGTTTCACTATTTTCATTCTTCATCAAAGAATTTTGTATATAATGAAATTCTTCATTTCTCTTACCATAATAACCCAAAACTCCATATTCTGCTGACAGACTAAATCTTTTATCGAAGAACCACTCAAC